>JALOOY010000331.1 GCA_025454185.1 Thermodesulfobacteriota bacterium | reverse complement strand
CTGCCTGACCGCCGGCTGGGTTCGCCTTTCCCCGCCGGGGGAAAACCCAGGCAGCGATCGCTTTGGTTTTTTGGGGATTATTTATTTGTTGGGCAGGAGGGAGATATTTTTCATTTTGAGTAGATGCTGGTCCGCCGTCACCAGGACCAAACCATAGACCAGGGCCGTGGCCCCCAGAAACCTGTCGACCGGATCCTGATGGGGGAAATCCAGCAACCGGCTTTGCATGGCCACCCGGTGGTTGAACGGCGCTTCCAGGAAGGGCACGGTTTTAAACACCCTATCGATCCAGCGGACCGGGTCCGGCTTCAAGTCTATCCTGCCTTTTTCGGCCAAGACCAAAGCTTCCCAGGTACTGAACGGCGAGACCCAAAGTTCGTTGGCCGGGTCTTCCAGGGCCTGGGAAACCTTCCGTATCAGACGTTCCGGTGACAAGAGACTCCACAGCCAGATATGCGTATCCAGAAGGAGCTTCATGATTTTAAAACTTCCCAGTCAGATTCCGAAATCACCGGAGAGACAATATCCCCTTTAATCTTTCCGGTGGATTTGAATGACCCCAACCAGGATGCCGGTTTTTTCGGCTGGGGCGGAGGGACAACCTGAGCAATCGGTTCTCCTTTTTTTGTGACCAGGATCGGCCGGCCGGTCTTGTTAACCTGGTCCAGCAAAGCCAGACAGGTAGCCTTGAATTTGGATATGGAGACGATTTCTTCCATCAAATACCCCCTGTGGGATTATCTGGCAACAATTTACCATGGTCACCGTCTATGGTCAATTTAAAATTCTTGACTCCCTGCCATAAAAAAAGGGAGGGTTCGTGGGAACCCTCCCTTGCCACAATCGGATAAACGACGTCGCCGGTCTATTTCCGCCCTTTCTTTTTTCCCGCCTTCCCCTTGGGGGCCGGTTTGGCCGTCTCCGTTTTTTCAACCGCCGGCACCTCGATTTTTTCAGCGTCCACTTTCTCCCGCACCACGGCGCCCTTTTCAGCAGCGGCCCTGCCGCTCCGCGCCTTTTTGCCGGGCCAGTAATAGACCAGCGGCGCCGCCACGAAGATGGAGGAGTAGGACCCGACCACCACGCCGATCAGCAGGGCCAGGGCGAAATCGTTGATCACCACGCCGCCCAGGAAATAGAGGGCCAGCAGCACCAGAAAGACCGTAAAGCCGGTGATGACGGAGCGGGCCAACACCTCGTTGACGCTGATATTGATGATCTCCCCGAAATTGCGGCGGCTGAAGCGGTTCATGGTTTCCCGGATCCGGTCGAAGATGACCACCGTGTCGGTCAGGGAGTAGCCGGCCAGGGTCAGCAGGGCCGTGACGATCAGCAGGGTGATTTCCTTGTCCAGCAGATAGAAGATGCCCAGCACGGCCAGGACGTCGTGAAAGGTGGCGATGGCCGCGGCCACGCCGAAGCGCAGCTCGAAGCGCCAGGCCAGATAGAGGATGATGCCCGCCAGGGAGATGGCGATGGCGATCAGGGCCGCCTTCTTCAGGGCCGAACTGACCGAGGCCCCGATCTCGGCCTTGCTTTCCATGACGAACTTCAGTTCCGGAAAGTCCTCCTGGAGGGCCCGGCCCACGGCGTCCGCCTCCTTGCCCACGGTCTGCTCGGACTTCTTGGCCCGTACGATCAGGATGTTTTCCTGAGTGACCTGCTGCAGGTCCAGATCCTTGAAACCGCGCTGGGTCAGGGAGGAGCGGATCTTCTCCAGACCGAAGGGCTGCTGGGCCTTGAATTGGACCATGGTCCCGCCGGAGAACTCCACCCCCAGGTTGCCCTCGCCCCGGTTGATCTGGACAAAGGCGATCAAACCAAGCAGGACCAGGATCCCGGAAACGAGGAAGGCCGGCTTGCGGAAGCCGAAGAAATCGATCTTGGTGGGTTTGACGAATTCCACGAAGCGGAAGGCTTTGAGGCGCCGTTTCACGCTCAGCCAGTCGTAGACCACCTTGGTGCAGAACAGGGCCGTGAAGAGGTTGAAGATGACGCCGATGCTCAAAGTTACGGCAAAACCCTTGATCGGTCCCGAGCCGAACAGGAACAGGGCAAAGGCCGTGATCAGGGTGGTCACGTGGGAGTCGATAATGGTCCAGAAGGCCTTGGCATAGCCCCCGTCCACCCCGGACTTGACCGGCTTGCCGGAGTGAAATTCCTCCCGCATGCGCTCGAAGATCAATACGTTGGAATCCACCGCCATGCCGATGGAGAGGATGATGCCGGCGATGCCCGGCAGGGTCAGGGTGGCCCGGAAAAGGCTCATGGCCGCCATCATGAACAGCACGTTGAGCAGCAGGGCCAGGTTGGCCACCACCCCGGAAAAGCGGTAGTAGAAGATCATGAATAAGACAACCAGGGCCGTGCCCACCAGCCCGGAGACCAGCCCCTTGTTGATGGAATCGAGCCCCAGGGAGGGGCCTACGGTCACGTTCTGCACGATCTGCACCGGCGCCGGCAGGGCCCCGGCCCGCAGCACGATGGCCAGGTCCGCGGCCTCGTCCGGGGTGAAAGCCCCGGTGATCTGGGCCTGCCCGCCGGAGATCCGCTCCTGGATGACCGGCGCCGATTGCACCACCTGGTCCAAAATGATGGCCAGTTGCCGGCCCACGTTGTCTTTGGTGACCTGATCGAAGGTCCGGGTGCCGTGGGCGTTGAGGGACACGCTCACGTAGGGTTCGTTGAAGTTCCCGCCGAACTGGACGCTGGCCGTCTTGATGGCCGCACCGGTCATGAGGGTCTTGCTGAAGAGCAGCAGGGGTTTCTTGGACACCCGGCCGGTTTCCTTATCCACGTCCTTGCGGATATAGATCTCCCGTTCGGGAGGCAGCTTGTCGGCCAGGGCCTGATTCAGATCGGCCGGATTGTAACCCTCCTTGAGCCGGCCGCTTTTGACGGCCTCTTCGATGAGGCCTTCCAGGTCCAGCTTGGTCTCGGCATCGACCAGTTTGAACTCCAGTTGGGCCGTTTTGCCGATGAGGTCCATGGCCCGCTGGGGGTCCTTGACGCCAGGCAACTGCACCACCATCTCGTCCGCACCCTGGCGGACAATGACCGGCTCGGTAACCCCGAACTGGTCGATGCGGTTGCGGATGATTTCCAGACTTTGCGACAGGGCGTTTTCCTGAATGGAGTTGATCTCTTTTTGCAGCAGCGCCAACTCCACCTGCAGACCGGCCGGCTGCGGGGTGGTGCCGGCGATGGAAATCATCGGAAATTCTTCCTTGACGATTTCCCGGACCGTAGGTAATTGATCGGCATTGGGCAGGATAAAGGCCACCCGGTTAAAACCCCGGGTTTCCCCCCGGCTGGCCGGTATTTGTTTTTTGCGCAGGGCCTCCCGCAGGTCCTGCTGGATGAGATCCAACTGGTTGGTGATCGCCTTGTTCAGGTCCACCTTCAAGATGAGGTGCATCCCGCCCTGGAGGTCCAGACCCAGCTTCAGGCCTTCCGCGGGCAGGACCGACTTCCACCAGGAGGGCAGGTTCCTGTTTACCGACGGCAGCAGAAACAGCACCGAAAGAACGATCAACACGGCAATCAAGGTAAATTTCCAGCGAATCTTCTTTAACATGGGCGGCCTTCTTTACGTTTATTGAAATA
>JALOOY010000330.1 GCA_025454185.1 Thermodesulfobacteriota bacterium | reverse complement strand
GGCCCGGTGCACGTGTTCGGCGATGGAAATGGCCCCCAGGACCATGTCCTTAAGCGTGGACCCGGAGGCGAAGGCCGCCCCCCCGGTGGACACCTGGATGATGCCGTCGCTGCGGCTTTCGGCCAACCCTTTGAGGACCGCGTTGGCCGTGGTCAGGGAAGTGACGTTGATGGCCGGGTAGGCGAAACGCCCTTCCCGAGCCCGGTCCAGCATTTTACAATAGGTCTGATAATCGGCAACCGGCATGATTTTTCCTTTCTTAGGACATCGATTTTCCTTATTAGGATGATTTTTTCGCTACCCCCTCATCAAACTGAAAGACCGGGGGCATTCCCCTAGCGAGGGGCTAGGGTTTTTGGGGGCCCCAGTTTGGTCAGCTCATCGACGGCATCCCGGAGTTTGAATAGTACATTGTTTAAAATGGGAGCGGCGGCTTCATGATCGGTGCGACTGATGACCGTTAGGGAAAGATCGTTTTCCATTTTAGCCGTCGTTGGTACGCAATTTTGGGGCAGCAATCATTTCCTTTCCCTCTTCTTGTTACCTGCTTGCAGCCGAAACCCGTCACAGCGGTCTTACCTGCCAAATCTTTTCGTTATATTCCCGAATCGACCGATCCGAGGAAAACTTGCCCATGCGGGCCGTGTTTAGGATGGACATGCGGGTCCAGCGGGCCGGGTCGAGGAAGGCCCGCCCCACTTCGTCCTGGCAGTCCACGTAGGACTGGTAATCGGCCAGGAGCAGGTAGGGATCGTCAAATTGCAGCGAATCCACCAGCGGTTTAAAGAGCTCCCGGTCGCCGTGGGAAAAGAAACCCGACCGGATCAGGTCCAGTGCCTCCCGCAAGGCATCGTTATTTTGATAACAGTCTCCCGGCCGGTAACCCTCGGTCTTCCGGTGCAAGACCTCCTCGGCGTTGAGACCGAAAAGAAAGAAATTCTCGGCCCCCACCTCTTCCCGGATTTCGACGTTGGCCCCGTCGAGCGTGCCGATGGTCAGGGCGCCGTTTAACGAAAATTTCATGTTCCCGGTGCCGGAGGCTTCCAGGCCCGCGGTGGAGATCTGTTCGGAAAGGTCCGCCGCCGGATAGACGGGATGGGCGTGCTTGACGTTGAAGTCCGGGTAGAAAACGACCTTGAGGCGGCCTTCCAGGGTCGGGTCGTTGTTGACCACCTCGGCCACGGCATGGATGAGTTTGATGATCAGCTTGGCCATGAAGTAGCCCGGCGCGGCTTTTCCCCCGAAAATCACCGTCCGCGGCGGTCCCGTCCAGCCGGGATCGCGCTTCAGGCGGTTGTACAGGGTAATCACGTGCAGGATGTTCAGGTGCTGCCGTTTGTATTCGTGGAGGCGTTTCACCTGGATGTCGAAAAGGGATTTCGGGTCTGTCGCGATCCCGGTGTTTTCCAGGATCAGCGCGGCCAGGCGCTCCTTATTTTCCTGTTTGACCCGGCGCCAGCGGTGCTGAAAATCGGGATCTCCGGCCAGTTCTTCCAGTTGTTGGAGGTCTTCGGGCCGGCTGATCCAACGGTCCCCGATTTTTTCCGAGATCAACCCGGTCAGCCGGGGGTTGCTCAAGGCCACCCAGCGTCGCAGCGTCACCCCGTTGGTGACGTTGAAAAACTTCTCCGGGTACAGCTCGTAGAAATCGCGCAGAACGGTCTGCTTGAGCAGCTCCGAGTGCAGCTCGGCCACACCGTTCACCGCCCGGCTGCCTACAGTGGCCAGGTGGGCCATGCGCACATATTTCGGGCCGGTTTCCTCGATCAGGGAAAGCCGGGCCGCCCGTGCGTCGTCCAGGGGAAACCTCAGCCGCACTTCATCCAGGAACCTTTTATTGATTTCAAAGATGATCTCCAGGTGGCGGGGAAGCGTCTCCCGGAACAGCGGAAGGGGCCATTTTTCCAGGGCCTCCGGAAGGAGGGTATGGTTGGTATAGGCGAAGGTGCTTTGGACCACCTGCCAGGCCCGGTTCCAGTCGAGCAGGTATTCGTCCACCAGCAGCCGCATCAATTCGGCCACGGCCACGGCCGGGTGCGTATCGTTGAGCTGCACGGTAAAGGTTTCGTGAAACCGCTCCACCGGCAGACCTTTCAGTTGATGAAGCCGAAGCATGTCCTGCAGAGAGCAGGAGACAAAAAAATACTGTTGGGCCAGGCGGAGCAACTTGCCGATTTCGGGTTCGTCGTTGGGATAAAGTACCTTGGAAATCGTTTCCGAGCGCATCTTGTCCGCCACGGCGCCGTAATAGTCTCCTCGATTGAAGGCGCCGAAATCGAAGGATTCCACGGCCTCCGATTTCCACAGGCGGAGGATGTTAACCATGGGCACCCGGTAGCCCGGGACCGGATAGTCGTGGGCCATGCCCCGGATCACGGTGTGGGGGGTCCAGCGAACCCGAAAACGGCCCTGATCATCGGTATAGGCCTGGGTCTTCCCTCCCAACCCCACCGGATAGACGAACTCCGGCCGCGGTAACTCCCAGGGATTGCCGAACCGCAGCCATTTGTCTGTCACCTCCTTTTGCCAGCCGTCGCGGATCACCTGGTCGAATATGCCGAACTCGTAGCGAATCCCGTAGCCGATGGCCAGAAACCCCAGCGTGGAAAGGGAATCCATGAAACAGGCCGCCAGCCGGCCCAGGCCGCCGTTGCCCAGGCCCGGCTCCTCTTCCTGCTCCAGAAGCCTTTCCAGGTTCAACCCCAGTCCGGCCACCGCCTGACGGACAGGCTCCGTCAGGCCGAGACAGAGCAGGGTGTTCCCCAGTTGCGGGCCGATCAGAAATTCGGCGGACAAATAGCTCACGGCCCGCATGGCCCCGACTTCACCGGCCAGCAAACGCATGGACTTGACCCAGTTGTCCAGGAGCCGGTCGCGGACGGTGCCCGCCACGGCCGTGTACCAATCGTGGGGGGTGGCCAGGGCCGGCACCCGGCCCAGGAGGTAATAGAGATTGTCCAGTATAGCCCGGGAGAGCACCTCCGCACTGGTACCGGTGCGGATATCTTCGCAGGAAATCGTGCCGGGCGCAGGCCCCGTCTCCTTGTTGGATAAGGTCATAGAATGTCTCCGGTCGAAGTCTATTTTGTGGTTTTACCAGACGATGGTGACAGGTGATTATAGCATATCCGATGTTTCATTATGATGATTCCTTGATTTTTTACCCGGAATCGCCCGGCCTGGTTTTTACCGAAAGATACCGTCCGTAGGCCCTGACCAGCGGGACGGCGCTGAACCCGTGGGCGAAAATGCTCAGCGTCACCGTCAGCACAATGACCGAAAAAACGATTTCCAGTTTTTGGGAGCCGAGGCGGCTGTAAACGATCAGCAGGTAGAGGATGGAGGCTATGCCCCGGGGGCCGAACCAGCCGATGAAGGCTACCGAGGGACGGTCCAGGTGGGCGCCTTTCAGGCTAAGGGCCACGGGCGCCATGCGGATGGCGGTCAGACTCAGGACGGCGTAGACCAGGCCGAAAAGCAGAAATATGTAGAGGGCGAGCTGCTGTCCTTCGGCCTCCCCGAATTCCTGCAGGCGCTCCCGGACGGGGTGGCTGCGCACGCCGAGGAAAAGGCCGGCGAAGTAGGCGGCAATAAAGCCGTTGCCGTGGACCTCTTCGGCGGCCGCATAGGCCAGCATGGCCAGGGCCGCGGAAGCAAGCCGCTGGAAGGTGTCGTTCATCCAGCCGCGGCCGACAGCCCGCTCCACCAGCCGGCCGCCCACCCAGCCGATGGCCGCTCCCACCAGCGGGCCGTAGACCAGTTGGGAGCGGAGGAAATCCAACCAGAACCCGGAGCCGAGCTGCCGGGCGGGGTCCCCCGCCAGCACGGCGATGCAGAGCAGGATGGGCGGCAGGGCGATACCGTCATTCAGGCCGCTCTCTACGTTGATGGACTGCCGGATCCGTTCCGGCACGGCGTTGCTCTTGACCACCGCCTGTCCCAGAGCGGCATCGGTAGGGGAAAGGATCAGGGCCAAGAGGGCCAGTGACCAGAGGGAGAGTTGGGGGAAGAGCGGCCAGGCCAGCAGGATACCCAGACCCATGGTCAGGGGCAGCCCGATCAGCAGC
>JALOOY010000329.1 GCA_025454185.1 Thermodesulfobacteriota bacterium | reverse complement strand
ACATTCACATGCGGCTTCGTCCGCTCAAACTTCTTCTTCCCCATCGATCTCGTCCCCCTTTTTTGGAATAAGGAATTTGTAAATATGTTCCGGTTGGCCGGCCTCGGGTCGGTGCGCCCCCCAGCGGTGACACTGGAGCCCACGACCGGGATTGAACCGGTGACCTCTTCCTTACCAAGGAAGTGCTCTACCGACTGAGCTACGTGGGCTTGACCCTGACTATCTATTCGCCCGGCCTGGTCCGCAAAGGGACCCGCCTAAAGCGTTCATTGTTGGAGCGGGAAACGGGATTCGAACCCGCGACCCTCAGCTTGGAAGGCTGACGCTCTAGCCAACTGAGCTACTCCCGCCTGATGGAAAAAACACTGGCGCAGGGACCTTTGGTTGTAGTCTAACAATCCGGTTCGTCTAAACCAATCTCCTACATGCTCCCCGGGCGGCCCGCTGGCCCCGGAGAATACCAGATCCTAATCGGATGGTGGAGGGGGGAGGATTCGAACCTCCGAAGGCATGGCCGACAGATTTACAGTCTGTTCCCTTTGGCCGCTCGGGAACCCCTCCGGAATTAAGGGATCCGGGTAATCAGGAAATCCTGCCCGCAACCGGGTTCTCTCCTCACTACCTGGAGCCAGCGAAGGGATTCGAACCCCCGACCAACTGATTACAAATCAGTCGCTCTACCGACTGAGCTACGCTGGCTTTGCTAACTAGTTTTAATTACAGCAAAATTTAATTTTTTGTCCCCATATCAGGGACGTGTAAAACCAATATAATAATATTGACAGATCAATAAAGCAACAAAAAAATAAATAATTTTTCGATTTGATTTCTTTCTTCCATCTATGATTAGATGGACCCTGGAAAATAGAAATCCCCGCGGTTTCGGCCTGGGAGGGAGCCGGGCCGCTCACCGGAAAGGACGTTCCTCCATGACCGTAAACGCCCGGACCTTTCAGCCGGCCTGGAAGAGCTATTTTGTTTTTTATGCCGCCAGCATCATCTTCGGCCTGGGACCGGTATTAAATCCCGAGGCCTTCCTGGGCCGGGAGGCGGGCCTGCTGATTGCCGCCGTATTGATCGCCTTCGTTTATCTGAAACGGACCCACACCTTTTATCGCCTTTCCGAGGCCGGGATTTCCAAGGAACTGCGCTGGGGGGGACAGGGAACGTCTCAGGAGATCCCGGTAGCAGACCTGGCCTCGGTAACGGTTCGGAGAGGGATCGTTCACCGTCTGATCGGTGTGGGGCATCTCCACTTTCGCTCCAGGAGCGGCGGGGTACCTGATCTCTGGTGGTACGGCCTGGAGCAGCCGTTTGAAGTAAAACGCAGGATTGACGCGACCTTAGGCTTGGAGGGCCTCCGCTGAACCGGCCCCCGGACAGGCCGTCGACCGGTCGTTAGAGCAATTTACCCAAGTCGCTGATAAAACGTGACCCCGGTACCAGCCCGTCGTAGCGCTTGTGAATTTTGCCTTCCCGGGTGATGACCAGGGTAGTGGGCACGCCGCTGATCTGATACTGGTCTACCATATTCATGGTCCCTACCAGTACGGGGTAAGGTATCTTCATGTCCTTCACAAACTTGTTCAGCACCTGGGGAAGTCCGTCCGTATCCAGGGCGATGCTGAGGACTATCAGCCCCTTGGCCTGATTTTCCTGATAAATTTTAACCAGTTCAGGGATTTCGACCCGGCAGGGCGGGCACCAGGTGGCAAAAAAATTCAGGATCAGCACCTTCCCCTTGTAGTCGGAGAGCTTGATCTTCTTCTGGGACAGGTCTTTTAAAGTAAAATCCGGCGCGGCTTGACCCGCCGTGGCCGCCCCGGCCGGCGACGGAACGCTGCCGGCCAGCCACAGGACCGCCAGTATCAGGAACGCTGTACGAAAAACCTCCCTATCTTTCCATCGTACCATAACCGTCGTCTTACTCCTTCCAGGACTCCAGGCCGCGGATCAGATCCACCAGGGCCAGGGTAACGGCCTCGAGACAGGCGGCCCCTTTTTCCGGCGAAGCCTTACTCGGGTCCCCCCAGACCCCGCCGGGCCAGCAACCCACCTTGTTTCGCACCAGGATCGCCTTGGGAAAATGGGGATACTCTTCCGGACTGGTTCCCTTGACCCAGGAAGGCCTGAGGGTCATCATCACCGAGGTCTCCAGTTCCCCGGCGTGGGAATCCCCCTTGGTCTCGATGATAGGGGCCCAACCGCCGGCACCCAGATCCAGAATGTTCAGGGCCGCCACCCTGACCTCCGGAAGACGGTCCAGCAACTGTTCTCCCGCCTCCACCAGGGCCGCCGTATGGGTGCCCCCGGCATGGCCGGACAAAAAGATCAAGTTGCGCAGCCCCTGGTGATACAAAGCCAGGCCGATGTCCCGCAGCAAGGCCCGCAGGGTGTCCCCGGAAATGCCGAGGGTCCCCGGATGTTGACTGGTGCTGCGGCAGACCCCGTAGTAAACCGGGGGGACCACCAGGGCCCCGGTGCGTTCGCCGGCGGCCCGGCACACCTCAAAAGCGTGAATCGTATCGGTGCCCAAAGGTAAGTGAGCGCCGTGTTCTTCCACCGAACCGACCGGGACCAGGGCCGTCCGGCTTCGTTCCAGACTTATCCGGAACTCCTCCATGGTCATCGCTTCCAGCAACATAGGAAAAATGTAACGCAAGCGGGGACGTTAGGCAAGGGAATTTTGGTCCGGAGGAGGGGAAAAGCGGAACGGCGGCCGTCGGGAACAGGCCGGGTCAAGCGCGGTCCAGCAGTTCCCTGACTCTGGCCGCCAATTCCTCCTCCCGGTAGGGTTTCTGAATAAAACCGGCCGCGCCCTCGTTCAGGATCTCGCCCACTGCGCCCCGGGCGCTGTAGCCCGAGGACAGGAGGACCTTGACCTGGGGATTGAGGGCCTTCAACTTCCTGAATGTCTCCTGGCCCCCCAGGCCGGGCATGACCACGTCGAGAACGACCAGGGAGATCTCCTTTCCCCTTTTTTTATAGATCCTGATCGCTTCCCGGCCTTCGCCGGCCAGCAGCACCCGATAGCCACGGTCTTGCAAAATATCCGCGCCCAGGTCTCGGATGAGCGCTTCGTCGTCGACCAGGAGCACCGTCTCTTCCCCCCGGACTTCCGCAGGCCGGACGGGTTTGTTTGTTTTCCGCGAACGGGGCAAGGGCAGTGCGGGCAGGAGCAGGGTAAAGACGGTCCCCTGCCCCACCTGGCTCTGCACATCGATGTACCCTCCGTGGTTCTGGATAAGGCCATAGACGATGGCTAGTCCCAGGCCGGTCCCGCGTCCCGGGTCCTTGGTGGTGAAAAAGGGATCAAAAATTTGGCCCCGCACTTCGGAGTGGATGCCGGTGCCCGTATCGGAGACCGTGATCTGGATGTAGGGGCCGCCCTTCAAACCCCGCTGACGGGCGGCCTGATCCGGAATGATCATTTTTTTCCGGGTCGCCAGGCGCAAGTGCCCCCCCTGGGGCATGGCGTCACGGGCGTTGAGACAAATATTCATCAGGGACTGATGAATGGCCGCTTCATCCCCTTCCATGGCGGGCAAATGGGCTTCCAGGTCGGCCTCCACGATGATCCGGCGGTCGATGGTCCTTCGGAGCAGCAGGATGATTTCCCGGATTACCGCATTGCAGTCGATCGGCCGAATCTCAGACTTGCCCGGCCGGGCAAATCCGAGCAACTGTCTGGTCAACTCGGCGGCCCGCTGCGCCGATTTCTCGATACTCACCGCCGCGGTATAAAGGGGATGCTTGGAGGTCAGTTTACGTTTGATGAAGGTGGCATAGCCCAGGATTCCCCCCAGCAGGTTATTGAAATCATGGGCAATACCTCCGGCCAGGTTGCCGATGGACTCCATTTTCTGGACCTGGAGCAATTGCTCCTCCAGCCGTTTGTGCTCGGTCACATCCCGGGCGATGCCGATGATCCCGGTGACTTGGCCCTCACCGCCCAGCATGGGCGCGGCACTGCCCAGAAAATAGCGCCGCTGCCCGTCCTTGCGGAAATACTGCCAGTGGACATTTTCCACGTTTTTTTTGTAGTTCCTAACTTCCTTGAAGACCTGAACCAGGAAGGCGTGCTCTTCCGGCGGTGCAAAATGGGTGAAGTAACGCCCCAGAACCTCGTTTTCGTCGTGGCCGAGGATGGTTTTCCAACGGGGGCTGATGAAGCTCAGGGAACCGTCGAGTTCCATGGTGTAGATGATGTCCGGGATG
>JALOOY010000328.1 GCA_025454185.1 Thermodesulfobacteriota bacterium | reverse complement strand
ACCCGGGTATTAATCCTTTGGTTTAGAATTTAAACAGCTTCTCGATGAGCTGTGATTTCATCAAATCCCCTTCGATCTTTAATTTTCCCGTTGTATAGGCCTGCATGGCCGGCAGCTTCCCGGACATGAGGTTCAGGAAATCCTCGGCGGCCATTTTGATGGTGGTCGTGGGTTTTTCGTGGGCCCCGGCCGTCACGGCACAGGCGCCGTCCCTGATCACCGCAAACCAGTCGCCCCCGGCCGGACCGGCGATGCGGAATTGGAAGACCACGTCCACACCGCCGGCCTGGTCGGCCCGGAAGACCTGGGGCAGACGCTCGAAGACCGCGGCCACGGTGATGGCCGATCCGGCGGCTGGGGCCGCCTCGGCCTGCGGCGCCGGTCCGGTAAGCATGGCTCCCAGGGCCTCGGTGGCATTGTAGAATTCCCTGGCCCCGTCCATTTTCAACAGGTCCGGAAGGCGGTCGGCCAGGAGTTCCGGTGTGGGAATGGTCTGCCCGTCGCTGACCAGGGCCCCCGGTCCGGCGACCACGGCGGCCCGGTTGAAGAAGCCCCGGCCGGCGTTGTACACGGCGCCGCTCACGGGGCACTTTTCGGAACATAGATAGAGGACCAGGGGGGCCACGAACTCGGGCTGGAGCTGTTCAAAGAGATCCGGAGGGAGGATGTCTTCGGTCAGACGGGTGGCGGCGATGGGGGCCACGGTGTTGACCTGGATGCCGTATTTTTCGCCTTCCAGCTTGAGGGTATTCATCAGCCCCACCAGCCCCATTTTGGCCGCCGAGTAATTGCTCTGGCCGAAATTGCCGTATAACCCGGCGGCCGAGGTGGTCAGGATGATCCGCCCGTATTTCTTTTCCTTCATGTGCCGCAAGGCCGGACCGGTCACGTAAAAGGCCCCGTCCAGGTGGACGGCCCGGACCGCCTCCCAGTCCGACGGATCCATTTTGACCAGGGTCTTGTCCCGCAGGATCCCGGCGTTGTTGATCAGAATATCCAGCCGCCCGAAGGCCGCCAGGGCGCGATGGACAATGGCCTCGCCGCCCTCCGGGGTCGATACGGAGTCGTAGCTGGCGACGGCCTCGCCGCCCAGGGCCTGGATCTCTTCCACCACCCGGTCGGCCGCCTTGACGGAACCGGCCCCGGAGCCGTCCCGGGCCCCGCCCAGGTCGTTGACCACGACCCGGGCGCCCCGTTTAGCCAGTTCCAGGGCATAGACCCGGCCCAGACCGGCTCCGGCCCCGGTGACGATGGCCGCCCGGCCATCGAAACGGATTTCATCGCGGGGGGCCTCTCCGTATTCGAAGATCCCGTTGTCGATGATGACCTCGCCCGTGTCCGCCTGGACGACCCGCCAGAAGGCCTGACCAGGGGCGCCCTTCCAGATCAGGGTCTTGATCGGGCTCCCCGGCAGCAGGGGGCTGCGGAAGCGGTTGGCCAGGCGGCGGGCCTGCTCCGGGGCCCCGGGGATAAGCTGCTGAATCAAGGCCCGGCAGGCGTAGCCATGGGTACAGAGGCCGTGCATGATGGGGCGGGCAAAGCCGGCCATCCGGGCGAATTCCGCGTCCACATGCAGGGCAAAGGTGTCCCCGGAGAGGCGGTAGATCAGGGGCTGGTCGGCCGAGGGGGCGGCCGGTATCTCGAAGTCGGGGGGCCGGTCGGGCATGAAGGCCGGGGTCCGGGGCGCGTCCTCGCCCCCAAACCCGCCATCCAGACGGGCGAAGACCGTGACCCGGCTGCTGAAAAGCTTCTGCCCCCCCGAGTGCTTTGTTTCGAACTCGGCTACGATCAAGGCCCCTTTGCCCGGGCCCTTGTCGTATATATGGGTGATGGCTCCTGCGGTGATGAGGGCCCCCTCCGGCGGGATGGGCCGGTGGAAAATGAGTTCCTGTTCCCCGTGGAGAATCCCGGCCAGGTTGACGTTGCTCAGGGCCGCCAGGTCGGGCATGAAATCATAAAGGGTGACAATGCCGAAACTCGGCAGGACCTTGAGGTCCTTTTCGTAGCAATATTCCAGATCGGAAAACCCCGCGCCGACCCCCAAAGCGTAGAGGACCGGGTCCTTCCAGGTGTATTCTTTGGTGAAAGGTCCTATTTTTTTCCCGATGCTGTTCAAATTCAAGGCCATCGCTTTTCCTCCCTGTGTCCGGTCAACGGGTTCGATCAGTCAGCGGGGGGCTGCTCGACCCGGTCGAAAGCCGGGATCAGAATGAATTTCAGGGTCGCCTTGACCCAGGTGATGTATTCGGTCCGCTCGATCTTGAGCAGGGAGCGGAAAAAGTTCTCCCCGGAAATGAAGTTGTGGATGGCATTCATGATGGCCAGGACCCGCATCTTGACGGCCACCGGCACGGCCTGTTTATCCCGGGAGAGGCCCATGGAACGGGCGATGTCGGAGATGAATTCGGGGACGCGGAAATCGAGCCGGGTCTCGGGGCGGGTTTTGCCGAAATAGCGAAAAAGGACCAGGTTGGAAATCTCCGGGTGGTCGAAAAGGTAATCGGTCATGCGGTCGATGGAGATATCCATCCGCTCGGCCAGGGGCCGGCCGTGGATCTCCAACTCCACGTTTTTCAGTTTTTGACGGAGGTCCTCATTGATGTCCAGGACCACGGCTTCGTAGAGGTCGCCTTTCTCCCCCCAATGGTAATAAAGGGTGGAAATGTCGATACCCACCCGCTGGGCGATCAGGCGGGTGGTGGTCCCGTGATAACCGTACTCCCCGAAGACCCGGCGGGCTACGGTCAGAATGCGGGCCTTCATGGATTCCGGGTCTTTGCGGGCTTTTTCGAGGGGAGTGCTCGTGGTCTTTCTCCAATTTATGTTTCCATCGTTTGATGGAAACATATCATGGAAAAAAAATCAATTCAAGCCTGATTTGTGGTTCCTGGGCATTTTTTTGGAACCCTGGTTTACAGGGAACTGGACACCAGGTTCCCGTTTGGGGAAACCGGATGGGTTCGACAAAGAAGCAGTTGGCCGGTTTTCAGCCGTCGGCGTCGGCCATTCCGTTTATTGGCCTTGATTTTGCTTTACATAATGGTATGTAATGCGAAACGAGGAACGCCCATGCAAGGCACTCAAAGAGCGGAAACGGGTTTTTGCATATTGGAAGCGATCCTGGCCCTGGGCCTGGTCAGTCTGGTGGTCCTTTTCTCCTCCAATTTTTTGATCACGGTCATGCAGGCCAATGCCCTCAGTCAAAATCGTACGGCGGCCCTGGCCCTGGCCCAGGAGAAGATCGAGGATTGGAAGGGCCGCCCGGCGCCCGCGCCGGGCCTGGAAAGCGAAATAAATATTACCAACGGCAGCCTGGCCACTTTCTTCAGCCGCGAGACCTCCGTGGTCCGGAGCGGCTCCGAAGCCGCGTTGCATATCGCGGTGCGGGTGACCTGGCCCCGCCGGGAAGGCGCGGGCGACCATCAGGTGGCCCTTTCATCTAAATTAGCGGAGTAAAATCAACATGACTGCAGACAAGCCCCCTACCCCTAAACCGAAAAAAAAGGTCCGTAGCGGGCCGGGCAAAGACCCGGCCGGAGCCGGACCGTTCCCGGATGCGGGGTATCGCCAGGTCCTGAAACAACTGGAGTCGGCCGAGGCCCGGTTGCTC
>JALOOY010000327.1:3619-4988 GCA_025454185.1 Thermodesulfobacteriota bacterium | reverse complement strand
GCCGTGATCGGCCTGGGAGTGTTTTTCCCCCTGGCCATCAACGTCTATACGGGGGTGAAAAACGTGGACCCTCTTTTGATCCGGGCGGCCTTGAGTCTGGGCGCCGGGCGTCTGGGCGTGATTCGCAAGGTGGTCTGGCCGGCCATCCTGCCTCTGGTCTTTGCCGGCCTGAGGCTGGGCCTGGGAATCTCGCTGCTGCTGGTGGTGGCTGCCGAGATGATCGCCGCCGACGCGGGGATCGGGTTCTTGATCCTGACCGCCGCCGACCTCCTGCAGACCAAGCGGCTCATGGTGGGTTTGATAACCCTCTCTTTGCTGGGCCTATCCTTCAATTGGCTTTTTCAGCAGATCGAGAAGCGCTGTTTGCCCTGGAGGCCCTGAATGCCAATCGAGGGCGCTCAAGGGGTGGGGCCTGGAATCAGGTCAGGTCTTCGGCCGTCATGCGCCATTCGAGGACCGCTTGACCGGAGTCGTTGGTGGTGGTGAGCTGCTTTTCTTTGAACTGCACTCGCCGGCAATCTCGTTCCAGAGCCAGGCTGGCGTAACGGCCCTTGATGACCGTGCCGGCGGCAATGGTCTGTCGGACTTTCATTACCGGGTCAATTTTTTCGGCCTCGGATTCTCTTTGAATCCGTTGGATTTCCAGGTTCAGGGTTTGGATCGCCTGGTCCAGTTGCCCGATTTCCTTCTGCGCAGCAATTATCTTCTCGGTATTCTGATCCTGTTCTTCCATCAGTTGATTCAACGATTCTTCGGCGCCGCGAATCTTATTTTCCAGGGCCTCATATTCCCAGCGGGCTTGAGTCAGACGGGTCAGATCATTTTTTTCTTCCAACTCGGCTATCAAGGCTTTGAGACTCCGCTGTTCCAACACGCCGCGATCCTGGACCTGGGCCAATTGGGCGATTTGTCCGGCATAGTTTCCGGAGGCCTGTTTTAACTTTTCGCTGAAGCTGCGAAGTTTTTCCAGCGCCTGCTGTTTTTCTTTTGCTTCTTCCTCTAAACGCTTAATGGTTCCAGCAGCCTGGGTATCTACGCCGATGTCCAGGTTACAGGGCCGGGAGGCAGCGGAGCCGATAAAAGCGGCTTCGATCCCCTGGCGGGCCCAGATGTCCGTGGAGAGGATCTTGCCGTTGGATGAGGTTAGGCGAAGCAGACCGTGGACATCCAGGGCGCCGTGCAATACTTCGTCCCGGATGACCACATCCCCTCCCGCCTGAAGGCCGGAGGCCTCCACATAGCGGGTAATTATATTTCCCCCGCATTTTATCTTGGAACCGATGATGCCGCCCTTTACCTGAATATCTCCCTCGATTTCCACGGCGGCCTTTTCGATTTCCAGGGCCGTAAGCTGCCCGCCTTTGACCCG
>JALOOY010000327.1:0-3611 GCA_025454185.1 Thermodesulfobacteriota bacterium | reverse complement strand
TGGATGATCCCCTGGACGATAATGTGCCCGTTAAACTGGATATGACCGGTCTCCAGGCCTACATCGCCGTCGATACGCAGCTCCGGATACACCACGATACGGCCCTCCCGGTTGCGGGCCGGACGGCCTCCGGTCTTGGCGAAAACCTGTAAGCCGTCTGCGGAACTCCGGACGTTCTCCCCGGCCAGCAGCAGGACATCCCGGGCCGGTTCGGGGGGTATGGCCTGGCCCATAATGTCTTTGCCGGCAATTCCTTTGATCGGTGAGACCTTCTCCGCCAGCAGATCTCCCGCCGAGACCTGGGGAATTTCCCCTTTGTCCTTGAAGTCCATGGCGCCGTCCAGGCCCACGGTGCCCACCTTGGAGGATTCCAGGTCGAAATGATAGATGATCCGACCGTCTTCTCCGGGATGGGCCGGGGTCCCCGAAGCCAGGATCCTTTCCCGGCCCCGGTTTTCTTTCTCGCGCAAAAATTGTTCCAGGTCCGCATCGGCCAGCAAACCGTGGACCACCCCCTTTTGGGCCAACCAGGTTTTCAAGTCGGCCACGGTCAGCGAATCGGGAACCTCCTGGGGCAGCAGCACGGTGGCCGTCAAGGCATCGGCGGAGATGGCCAGAACAAAACCCAGAGAATCCCAATCCATTTCCCGGGATTCCGGCCGGGCCTCGTCGTGGTCGGGGCCGGACCTTTCCCGTTTATCTGCGGGGCAATCTTCACAAGTAGCGGGGCCGGCCCCCTCCCCGGTCGGGGTCTCTAGGATCGGTGGGGGCCCTTCATCAAAAAGGATCTTGAAGCGGGCCCCGCATTTTAAACAGGGGGCATTCTTGTGAAGGGTGTTCTCCGGAACCAAATACTTGGTTCCACAGGCGGGGCAGCGGGTGATCCGTTTGGGACTCTCCATCGCTCGGTACTATCTTCCCTGGAGTTTATTTTGCACCATTTTTTGCAAACCTGCCGGCTTGTACAGGCATATCGGCAATTTTTTCCGCAGGTAAAATTCTATTGGGGATTAAAACCGGGCCGGCAGGGCGACGACGGTCAATCCGAAAAGGAACGTCTGATATTTTTTTAATTATATCAAATATTTTTTTGATAAGGGGCGGTCCGGACTCTTGGTAAAATAAAAATGTAGATCGAACAATAAAAGGCACCTTTATTGCATATCATTGTCATAAAATCCAAGGAGGATGAAAAATGGACATTAAAGAGATTGGCGGGGCCTATCTGCCGCCTGCCCCCCTGGCCAAAAAGGAGGGGAGCCAGGAGTCTGAATTTCAAAAAATTTTTCAGGATGTCCGTCAGGCTGCGGGCGGAAGCGGTCCCGCCGGTACCGCCGAGACGACGGGGATAGTCCCGGGCTTTGAAATCGGTCCTCTGAACGGAGTTCTGGAGATTCAGGAACTGCAACCACTCCAATCCCGGGGGATTGCCGCCACGGAAAATACCCTTGCCCTGCTGGATCAATACCGGCGGGCCCTGGCCGATCCGGCCCAAACCCTGAAGGAGATCAACCCGCTGGTTCAATCGCTTTCGGAAAAAGTCACCGATCTGCAGAGCCTGGCTCAGGGTTTGGCCCCCGGGGATCCCCTGAAAACGATTATTCAGGAGGTGGGGACCTTGTCGGCCGTAGAAGTGGAGAAATTCAACCGCGGTGAATATGTATAAGACCTTTTAATCCTCAATACAAGGTGGAGCAGGCCATGGCATTTTCAATCGGGTCAACCCGTCCGACCATGGAGGAACTTTCGGTTCCGATGTCCCAGACCCAACCGCGGCCGGCAGGGGTATCCCCGACCTTCACGCGGCTGCTGAACGAGCAAATGAGAGAACCGGCCGAGGTCCGGAAGTCCGCCGAGGCGGCTGTAATCGAATACACGGTAAAACCCGGGGATACTCTGTGGAAATTGGGGGTGAAACGGTTCCAGGTCGATCCCTACCAACTGGCCAAGGATAACGGCCTGATCGATCCGAACCGAATCTATCCCGGCCAGAAACTGATCATAAAAAAGAAGGAAGCGGCCGGACCACAAGAGGTCGTCGCCAGTTGGTACGGCCGGGATTATCACCAAAAACCAACGGCCAGCGGCGAGCCTTTCGACATGTATGCCAATACTCTGGCCCACAAGACCCTGCCCCTGGGGACCCAGGTTCGTTTGACCAATCCGGTTACCGGCAAGACTCTGGTCGGGAGGGTGAATGACCGGGGGCCGTTTATTCCCGGCCGGAACGTGGACCTGTCCTACGGGCTGGCCCGGGAACTGGGTCTGGTGGCCCAAGGGGTCGGGTCCCTGATCATGGAAGTCCTGTGAGTACCCGCCCAAAAAAGTTGGCGGGACTGGCCGCAGGGTTGACCTTTGCCTGGCTGACTGTTCTGGGAGGCAGTGGCCCGGCGGCCGCTGACCACGTCCCTCCGCCCGTCAGAAAAAACGAGCGAGCCCCTGCGGAAAGGGCCGGGGCCGGATCGGAAAAGGAACCCTCCGTGGGCGTCAAAGAAATACCCCGGGCCGACGGGGGGAAGGACAGAATCTATTTTTCCGTTACCCCGGAGTCCGAGCGCAGGGACAGGGAACAGGCGGAAAAGAATAAGATGGACCAGTCCTTGGCGTTGCCGCCCAATATCCTCATCCTGAGGCATTAAACCACCCCGGCCGGCTCCGGGCCAGCCGATTATTCTGCCCCGGCCGCCTGTCCCCGCCCGCTTCTTGGCCTGTCCGGCTAACAAAACAAAATAATTGACAGAAGCGTCCCGTTAGGCAAAAATACCACAATTCGTAAACCTATTCTTTACCGGATCAAGGGGACCTCTTGCACACCGAAAAAATCCTGATCATCGATGACACCACCTATATCCTGGATCTGTTAGCGGATTTTTTAAAAAACCGGGGATTTGAGGTGGATTGCGCCGCCAACGGAGAACTGGGCATCGCCTCCCTGGGCCGGGATTGTTATGACCTGGTCATGACAGACCTCAAAATGCCCGGGGCGGACGGGATGGATGTGCTGCGATATGTGAACAATCATTGTCCGGAAACCATCTGTATCATCCTGACCGGCCACGGTACCATAAAAAATGCCGTCGAGGCGGTCCGGGCCGGAGCCTATGATTATTTGACCAAGCCGATCGATCTCGAGGAGATCATCATCGCCGTCCAAAGGGCCCTGGAATTCCGGAACCTGAAACGGGAGAACGTTCTGCTGCGCAACCAACTGCGGAAAAAGTATAAATTTGAAAACATCGTCGGGGACAGCCCCGCCATGGAAAAGGTCTTTCAGACCATTGAAAAGGTGGCTGATACGGACAGCACCATCATGATATTGGGAGAAAGCGGCACCGGCAAAGAACTGGTGGCCCGGGCCGTTCATTATAACAGCAACCGCAGCAAAGGTCCGCTGGTCCCGGTAAATTGCGCCGCTATTCCTTCGGAGCTCCTGGAAAGCGAACTGTTCGGCCATGAAAAAGGGGCTTTTACCAATGCCATCCGCACCCGGGTGGGCCGCTTTGAACTGGCCCAGGGGGGAACCATTTTTCTGGATGAGATCGGGGACATGGATCCCGTGCTGCAAAGCAAGCTGCTGCGGGTCTTGCAGGACCGCTCCTTCGAACGAATCG
>JALOOY010000326.1 GCA_025454185.1 Thermodesulfobacteriota bacterium | reverse complement strand
AGGAGCCAGATAAAACTATGCCCGTAAAAGAAGGCCACCAGACCGATGACCAGGACCAGCAGGGCCAGGGCCGTCGTGCGGATCACGTCGAGCCGGAATTTCTTGTCTCTATCTTTTTCCGTTAAATCTTGGTCAGTGGCATGGATCAGGAAGCCGGCCAAGGGTTCCCGGGCCTGGGGGTGGCAGCGCCGGCAGGCCTCCAGAGCGGCCGGGCGGTCTTTCAAGGACCGGCACTGGTGCGCCCCGTGGCAGTCCGTACAAAAAGCCGAATTGACTTTCTCCAGATAGACGGCTTTCTTACCGTGGGCATTTTCGAGATAGGAGGCCGCCTGCGCGGGGTGGCAGGCCCCGCAGGTTGCGGTCTGGTCCCGCCCGATTTCCAGCCGGGAACGGTGGGCCTGCTCGTAATGGGAAGAATGGCAACTGCCGCAGGTCGGGGCCGGACGCTTCGGGGAAGCGCCCCCTTTCTCCAGGGCTTGGCTTTCTTTTTCCTTTTTCAGGGCCTGGGCATGGGCCCCGGACAGGGTCCGTTCATAGGCCGACTTGTGACAGGATCGGCAACGACCGTAATCGAAGACCCGGGCGGCCTCCCTTTGCAGGAATTGGGGATCCCGGGACTCGGGATGGGTCTTCCCCGGATCTTTCATGGTCCCGTGGCAGGCCTCGCAGGTCAGGGTACCGTGGGCCGACCGGGAGAACCGGCTCAGGTCGATGAACCAGGTGGTGTCAGGGGGAATCTCGCGCGCTCCGACGGACTGGGCCAGTAACAGGCATCCGCCCAGGATCAGAAACGGGGTCAGCAGAAAAAACGACAGCGTTTTAGTGCAGCGCATGAACAGCGGCCTTATTCGACTTGAAATAAACCGTCAGGAAATTCGGGGCCAACTTTTTTAACAGCGAAAAAATCTCTTCGGCCAACGGGGCCGTTTCCTGCTTCCTGTCGAACCGGATTTTCAGGCCCCGCACCTTTTCGGTGAGATCCCGGGCGTCTTCCGGCAGATCCCGGCAGCGTTCCGGGATGATCAGTCGCCCGGTTTTCCCCATCCCCGGCAGCCGCTTCCAAAGGGCCTCCAGAAAAACCCTCATCTTGAGCGGCTCATAGGTCTTGCGGCCGATCTGCCAAGAGACCGGCTCGTTTTCGAGGCCGGTCACCACAATCCGGGCGTTGCTCAGTTCCCGTTTGAGGGCCCGGATCCACTCCCCGGCCTGGGGCCGGTTCAGGACCGTTTCCCCGGCAGGCGCGGAATCCAAGGCCTCCGGCCCCGGTTTTTGTTCGAAGCGAATCGTTTCGAGGACCAGTTGATTGGCCTTTCGGTAATGGGGGTGTTCCAGGTGGGGACCAAAGAGGTAGAAAACCCCGGAGCCCAGCCTTTTGCGAATTACGGCCGACTTCCCGATCAGGGTCTCCCGCGCCAATTCCGGATCGATCAGAAAGGCCGTTTTTTCGGTGAAGCCGCTGTACCAGGCCAGGGTCTCCACGTCCCCCCGGGGAATCATAGCCGGACCGCCGTACAGGGGGGCCGGGAAGTCTTCCGTCCCGGGAAAGGGGGGATGACCGTACCCGGAGATGCGCACCGCTTCCCGCACCGGGTGGTAGATGAAGGAGCAGCCATAGGGCTGGCTGAACTTTTCCTTGAATTTCTGGGCCGGGGGCAGGATGGCGGTCAGGTTGCTGATTTTGGCTTCTACGAAATTAAAATGATGCAGCGGTTTTTGTGAAGAACGTAACGGGAGATAGGCGCCGGCGCAGGAGCCCAGGTACAGCCCCCCGCCGCGAACCCAGGCCTCCAGGACCTCGGCCCCTTCCCGGCCCAGACCTTCGGCCAGGGTAAAGGTGTCCCACCCGGAAACAGCCAGGACACTGCTCGCCTTCAACCGCCCGGCACGGAGGTCCTCCTCGTCGGCAAAGGACAGGTCCGTCATCCCGGCCCGTTCGAAGATATCCACGAACCAGAGCCAGGAATGGGACGTGCCCGAGCCGGTGTAGATGGCGATGGCGGGGTTTTCCAAAGGAGGATTCACGTTCGTGCTTCGAATTTCGGATTTAACTGTCTTGTTTACATTGAAAGCAATACATAAATGACGGTCGCTTACCCAACGTCGTTTATTACCTTGTCCAGCGTCTCCGGTGTAAACGCCATCCCCGTTCCCAGGCCGGCCAGTTCCAGCAGGACTTCCTGATTCAGTTCCGGTGCCATGAGGATGAAAATCGGATGAATCCCGAAAATGTAGGCCAAGGCCTGCCGGCGCCGCCACCAGGCCTCGCCGGTCTCCCCCCCAAAATCGGCCCAGACCGGTTTCATGGGCGCCCAGGTGCTGAAGGGCGTCTGCCCCAGGCATTCCAGCGCCCCCTGAAGACCGGACAACGATTTTCGGATCCCTTCGGCATCCCGGGTCCCGGCTTTCAGGCTCAATTCGGCCACAGCGGTCGGATCGAGTCCCAACCGAGCACAATCCTTGAGCAGACGGCAGGAATCTACAGCCGAAAGCCCCATCTTTTTGAAACCCAACAATCCATACAGGTCGTTGACCAGGAAACCGGGGTCGGCTCCGTCCGGTTCCTTAAAGAGCTTGGGATCCTCGTCCAGGTAAACGAAGGTGTTGCTGGCAAAAGGGGTATTGAAGCAGGATTTGTGGCGGTGAATGATAGGACCCAGCCAATCAGCCACGTCGCTCTCCCCCAGGGCGGCCGCCAGGTCCGGAAGACCTTTTTTACCGGCCCAGGGGCCCTTTTTGATCTCGGCCAGCAGAGACTGACAGCGGACGATAAACCCTTCCGGGTCGGCTATCTCCAGCAGACCCATGCCCCGGACCGCGATTCCCTTCAATTTTTTCAATCCGAACAATCCGCCGAAGCCCCAGCGGTCCCCGCTGCCCCAGTAATTCATTATAACCTGGGCCAGGGGGGAACCCGCCTCACCGGCCGGACCGATGGTCAGGACCTGGATCAGGTCGTCGCCCAGGGTCAGGCGGATGGTGTCTGTGGCGGCCGCCGTGTCCCGGCCCCAGATTTCGTCCGCGGGTTGTATATCGAGGATACCGTCATGAAGCCACAGGTACACCGGTGCGGCCGCAGCCCCCTTGATGACGATATAGTCGAATCCGGAGAATTTCAGTTCCAGGCCCAGGTACAGGGTCAGGGGAGCGTGGCAGACCTTCCCGGTCAGGGGACTCTTAGCCGTGACCAACCCCAGAGCCGAGCCGGGCACCAGAGTGCCGGTCAGCAGGCCGGCGCCGATCACAATGGGGTCCTCGCTTTCAAAGCGCCGGTAAAGGGCCGTCGTGATCCCGGCCCCGCCGATCTTATCCTGAACCAGCGCGTCATCCAGTTCTTCTTCCTTGATCTCCGCCTTCCCCAAATCCACGACCGCTATTTTATTGGAAGCAAGATTTTCCATGGGCTCTCCTTTAATCCAGATAAATGGCGTCTACGGGACAGAACTGCAGGCAGAGGGGGCCTTCTTCCCGGTCCTGGCATAAATCGCAGGGTTCCCGCAGCAGCATGGGCTTGGCCGAGGCGTCCCCCTTGGCCTTCTCATCCACTTCACCGATTTTCTTTACCTCCAACCCTTCCGGCCGGGCGATGACCAGGTTTTCCTCCTCCTTGAGCAGCACGCCGAAGT
>JALOOY010000325.1 GCA_025454185.1 Thermodesulfobacteriota bacterium | reverse complement strand
GCACTTTATCGATGCCGTCTTCCAGCAGCGTGCGCATCCCCTTTTGCCGGGCCAGGTCCCGCAGCCGGGAGGCATCGACCTCCTTCAGGACCAGACGACGGATTTCCTCATCGATGGTCAAAAGCTCAAAAAGGCCCAGGCGGCCGAAATAACCGGTGTGGCCGCATTGTTCGCAGCCCCGGCCGTGGTAAGGCACGATTTCGGTATCGGGGCCCAGCAGATCCAGTTCCTCGAGGGTGACGCCGCTAGGGTCTTGCTCCCGGCAATGGGCGCAGATGACCCGCACCAGCCGCTGGGCCAGAATGCCCCGGACCGTCGAGGAGAGGAGAAAGCTCTCCACACCCATGTCGAGCAGGCGGGTTATGGCGCTGGGGGCGTCGTTGGTGTGCAGGGTGGAAAAAACCAGGTGGCCGGTGAGGGCCGACTGGATGGCGATCTCGGCCGTTTCCAGGTCCCGGATCTCCCCGATCATAATGATGTCGGGGTCGTGGCGGACGATATGGCGCAGGGTGGTGGCGAAGTTCAGGCCGATCTGGGCCTTGACCTGGATCTGGTTGATGCCCTTCAACTGGTACTCGATGGGGTCCTCCACGGTGATGATCTTTTTGTCCGGTGAGTTGATCTTGTCCAGGGCCCCGTAGAGGGTGGTGGTCTTGCCGCTGCCGGTGGGCCCGGTGACCAGGACGATGCCGTTGGGCTTCTTGATGAGTTGGTTGAAGGATTGCAGGGTGGCCGCCGGAAAACCTAACTGGTCCAGGTCGATGACGATCCCCTCCTTGAGCAGGATACGCATGACCACGTCTTCGCCGTACAGCACCGGGATGGTGGAGACCCGCAGGTCCACTTCCTTGTCGGCCACCTTCAGCTTGATCCGCCCGTCCTGGGGCAGGCGCCGTTCGGCGATGTTGAGTTTGGCCATGATCTTGATCCGGGAAATGATGGCCGCCTGCAGTTTTTTGGGCACCGATTCCACATCTTGGAGCACGCCGTCGATGCGGTAACGGACTTTCAATTCATCCTCGAAAGGCTCGATATGGATATCGCTGGCCCGGCTCTCCACGGCCCGCGTAATCACCATATTGACCAGCTTGATGATGGGGGCCTCCGAAGCCAGGTCCTTGAGATGACCAATGTCCTCTTCGTCCTCCCGCAGGAATTCGAAACCGGTGTCGCCGATATCCTCGATGATCCGGTTGATATTCTGCGGTTCCTGACCGTAGAATTTAACGATGTAGTCGCCGATGGCTTTGCCGTCTCCGGCAAAGACCTGGATATCGGCGCCCGTGGCCACGCGCAGGGCATCCACCGTCTCCCGGTCCGCCGGGTTGACCATGGCCACCTTCAGGAGATTGTTTTTCAATTCCAGGGGCACAATCTGGTTCTCCCGGATGAAGCGCGAGGAAAGGCCGTTCAGGACCAAAGGTACCTTGGGTAGGCGGTCGGGATCCAAAGGTTGGTTAAGGGGGGCCATAATAGTTCTGTTTTCCTTTGACGGTTCCGGTCTGTGAAAGGTTAAAGCTTTATTATTGCAAGGATTATACCACGAAATCGACAGGGAAACAACCTTCGCCGCCGGGGCGGGAAACTTTTTATTGACATCACCGAAGGTCTTTACTATTTTCAAGTTCCAGGTCCGGGGCCGCCGTTTGGCCGGATCTCCCTGACTGCTCGTTTCCAGGGTCTGAAGGCTGCACCCGCTTAATCAGCACAAAAATACGCCTCGAAAGGAAGGGCCAATGGATTTTTCGCTGACCATGGAGCAGGAAATCCTGCGCAAATCGGTGAGGGATTTCGCTGAAAAGGAGATCAAACCCCGGGCCCGGGAACTGGATGAAAAAGAAGAATTCTCCTACGAAACCTGCCGGGCCATGGCCGATCTGGGGCTTTTCGGCATGTTCGTCTCGGAAGAATACGGCGGTCAGGGCTTGGACTATATTTCCTATATCATCGCCGTGGAGGAGATCGCTCGGGTGGACGGCTCCCACGCCGCCACCATCGCCGCCGGCAACTCGCTGGGAATCGGCCCGCTGTATTATTACGGCAGCGAAGCCCAGAAGAAGAAGTATCTGCCCAAGCTCTGCAGCGGCGAACTGCTCTGGGGCTTCGGACTGACCGAGCCCAACGCCGGTTCCGACGCCGGGAACACCCAGACCAACGCGGTCCTGGACGGGAACGAATGGGTCATCAACGGGAGCAAGATCTTCATCACCAACGCCTCCACCCGCATCACGGGCGGGGTCACCGTCCTAGCCCGGACCGGGGAGCGCGGCGGCGGAAAAAAGGAGTTGAGCTGTATTTTAGTGGAGGCCGGCACCCCCGGCTTCGAGGCCCGGCCCATGCACGGCAAACTCATGTGGCGGGGCTCCAACACCAGTGAACTCTATTTCGATGACTGCCGGGTCCCTCGGGATAATCTACTGGGACCCCGGGGAGAAGGATTTCACCAGATGCTCGGGACCCTGGACGGCGGCCGGCTGAGCATCGGCGCCATGGGCTTGGGCGGCGCCCAGGGGTGTCTGGATCTGGCCCTGCGCTACAGCCGGGAACGGGTGCAGTTTGGCCGGCCCATCGGGTCTTTCCAGGTCAATTCCTTCAAACTGGCCGACATGGCCATGGAGATCGAGTGCGCCCGTCTCCTGCTCTATAAGGCCTGCTGGCTGCGGGACCATCACCTGGCCTATGCCAAAGAGGCCGCCATGGCCAAGCTCTATTGTTCGGAAGTCATGTATCGCTGCGCCAATCACGCCGTCCAGTTGCACGGCGGCTACGGCTTGATGAAGGAATACGACGTGGAGCGGTTTTACCGGGACCAGAAACTGCTTGAAATCGGAGAGGGCACCTCGGAAATCCAGCGGCTGGTCATTTCCCGGCTTATTGGAGCCATTTAAAAAATTGAGAAAGAAAAGGGACGCCGGGGATTTCGGCGCCCCTTTTTTTCTACCAAACCCTCAGGCGCGGGGCAGGCCCCCGCAAAGCATGAAAAGCCTATCCATATTCGATGTTCGTCTGTTTTCGTTATTAAACGCTCTCCTCCGTCGCCGCCAGGGTCTCCTTCTCCTGCTTCATGGCCTCCCGGCCGGCGTCGAAAGCGGACGACAGGGCGGATTTCTTTTGCTCCACGAATTCCTTCCCTTTTTCCAGGTAGCCGGAGGCCTTCTCCTTCCACTCCCCGGAAAGCTGGTTGGTCTTGTCTTTCATCTCGTCGGCCAGGTCTTTGATTTTTTCCCGGGTCTGCCGCCCCTCCCAGGGAGCAAACAACGTAGCGACGGCCGCGCCGACCACCCCGCCCAGAATAAACGATAGGACCAGTGAACTTCCGGAACAATTGTTTTCTGCCATATCATTTTCCTCCCTTCTTGATGTTCCTCATTAAGACTTGCGAGCCGGCCTTCACCCCCGCCGCCAGGCCGGCCACGTTGAGCAGGGTTGTGGAAACCCCCCCCTTCAGGACCCGGTTGATCGTGAAAACAACCTGGGCCGTATCCTTCAGGGCCTTGAACAAGGCCTCGGTCTGCTGGACCCGCTCCTGGACCTGCACCGTGATGCGGTTTACATTTTCGGAAGTCTCCTTGAAGTTATGAACCAGCGGGATCAGCTCCTGCTCCATTTTTTGCAGCATCCCGTCT
>JALOOY010000324.1 GCA_025454185.1 Thermodesulfobacteriota bacterium | reverse complement strand
TCCGTCGACCACATCCCGAAACAGTTCCAGCATGCTTAGGCCGTGATCGGTGTGGGCGGCCGTTCCGGAAGCCACCATGCGGGCGAAATTCCGGGACATGATGGTATCGATCGTAGCCCCGCAGACCCCCACCTTGCCATAAGGGTCCTTGGAACTGAGCCGGCAGGGCCCCATGGCGCAATGCTTGCAACAGGCTGAATCCGCCCCGATGGGACAGGCCTTCATGTCTGCGGCCCGGTGAAAGGCCGTTTCCACGCCATCTCTTTCCGCCTTTTCCAGCATTTGAGCCGTGGCTTTACAGGTGGTAACCTCGCTGATTTTTAATGGCGTTTTTCCCATTTCCTTCCTTTTTTCTGGTTCCATACCCTCTCCCTCTTGATGTAAATGGTTTTGGTCGACACAGAGTTAAAAATGATATATCTACCACATTGTGGTATAATATATTATGGACACTAAATTCGAAAAGTAAAGCCCTTCGAAGAAAAAAGGCCAAGGCGGGTTCAGGGCTGGACCTCTTTCCCGGTCCCCGGAAGTTCAGCGAATTTCAAACGTCGGCGGAAGATGATGAAACGGCAGGCGGTTTTAAGAATCGGCAGATTTCACCCCTGGTCATCCCGGCGGAGACCGGGACCCGGGACAGTTCAAGCATTGAACCCACAACACCGCGGAGGAGGCGCTGATCGAGGGACCTGGTCCCAATCAGGCCTCCCCGGAAGCATCCGCTCCTTCCCCGACCAGCGGTACCCGGACGATCATGGTGGTCATGTCTTTCCCGACCCGCACCTCCAACCGCCCCTTCAGCAAGCGGACCAGGCGTTGGGTGATGTAGAACCCCCGGCCCCGGCTGCCCCCCTCCAGAAGGCGCAGACGGTCCTCTTCGGCGATCTGACCGGTGTTGGCCATCTCGACGCAGGCCCAATGGTCCTCGGCATAGGTTTTTACGGACAGGTCCCCCCCCTTCAGGGGGATGGCCTTGGTGGCGTTGTTGAGGAGGTTGTCCAGGATGCGCTCCAGGTGCAGGGGGTTGCCCCGCACCGGCAGGGGTTCCCGGTACGGGCCTTCCCGCAGGGCCACGTTGACCTTCAACATCTCCTTGATCGCTTCCTGGTTGATTTCCAACCTTTTTTTGACGATCGCCGTCAGATCGACTTGCTGGTCCGAGTCCGGGTGGTGAATGCTCAAGGCCATTTCCTGGAGGCGGCTGGTTTCATCCACCAGGATATCCAGGTATTTCTTGACGGTGGCGTTGTCGCCGAGGGCCGGTTCCTGACTGAGCATGTTTTTCAAGCGGCGGGCGAAACCGGCGGTGGCGATGGCCGGGTTCTTGAAATCGTGCAGGGTGTCGTCCAGTTGCTCCAGGCGCTGGGCCTGGATCAGTTCCCGACCCAGGAAGAGAAAGATCTCAATCTCCCATTCGCTGTACCTTTTGCGGAAGTCGATGGCATCGAAGGTCATGAAATGGGTGACTTCCCCCCCCACCCGCAGCGGCACATAGAGGATGGAATTGATGTTCTGGTTGGCCGCGAACTTTTTCAGGTTGAAGGACACCTTGTTGCTCTGCTGGGGGTCGATGATCAGGATATAGGAGGGCGTCACCACCTCGAAAGGGGTTTCCTCCGTGGCGGGTTCCGACCCCAGGATCAGTTCAAAGGCCCGCTCGGAATTCACAGGAAAGGATTTGCCGATACCGTGGTAGCCGGGGGTATCGGGGTAGCCCGCTTCCAGGACCACCCGGGTGTGGTCCTCGGACACGGAGAACAGGGCGCAGCTCTGCAGGTTGATGATATCGGCAATCTCGGGGATCACCCGGTTGAAGACCTCCTTCATCTTGATGCCTTCCCGGGAACCCAACTGCTGGAAGATCTTCTGGTCGATAGCCTCTTTTTTCTCTTTGACCCGGTAGAGGGAAAGGATCTTCTTGCGGGCGATGACGTAGCTCAAACGACGGGCCATGATCTCCGCCATCTGGATGTCGAGGGGGGGAAAAGCCCGTTCATCCTCCGGGTAATAAATCTGGATGACCCCGACCGTATCCCGTTCGTGGGGGAAAAACCGCGGGATGGCAAAGGGAACGGCCATCAGGGAATGGGCGCCCTTGCGCCGCACCACGTCTTTGTCCGAGTAGCGGTCCTCCTTCAGGATGCTGGGCACCAGGTGGGTCTTCTGGGTCTTGACCACGTCCCCGGCGATGGTGTTTTCCAGCGGGATCACGGTCGGCCGGACCGCCTCTTCAAAAGGATAGGAGCCATAGGAAAGCATCTGGCCCGTATCCGGGTCGTAAATCCGAACCGAGGCGGACAGGGCCCCCAGAAACATCACCATGTAGCGGGTGACTTTAGCCAGGATCTCCGGTTCGGTGAGGTCCGGTTCGATTTCGATTATTTTTTCCACCCGGTCGGTGGTTTCATTCAAGAAGGCGGGCAGAAAGACGTTCTGCAGCCGATAGGCCAGTTTACTCCAGAAGGATTCGTCCTCGACCACATGGGCCCAGGGTTCCTTGCGAACGGCCTCTACCAGTCTTTCCACGGAACGCCAGATCATTGGAAATGCCAGCCCCCTCTCTTTCCTGCTATCATACATTAATTTATTCGACGAGACCATTTTTTCTTCCAATATTTTTCCCCCTTGGAGGAAATAATGATTTTCAATATTTTCCGGGCAAACCATCCGGCCCGGGTAGCCGCGGTATTTAAGTCATTGCTGACCATACCTTGCATTTTGCAATGTTGAAACGGCCCCCACCTTTCATTTTTCAAAGATTCCTCCGAGCTTTTTTCTCTAATCCATTGATTTTATATAATTTTATTTAGGCCCCGAAATTGCTTGATCATTTGGATATATGCTGGCAGATCAATCATCCGGTCTCCGACAACCAGCCAGGAAACAGGGGTATATGCGTGTGTTTTAAAACGAGCAAGTGTAACCAGCAACGTCTTTAATCCCGGAGCACTTCCATGACCCTTAAGAAAAAAATTTTGACCGGCTACGGCGTGGCTTTTATCTTGCTGGGCCTTGTGGTCGCCTGGGCTGTTTCGAACCTGATTGCTCTTGGTCAGGCCAGTGAAGCGATTCTCAGGGAAAACTATCGGAGCATCCTGGCCGCTGAAAATATGATCGACGCCCTGGAACGGCAGGACAGTGCCGTGCTCCTGATGTTTCTGGGTGATTCCCCGACGGGAAGGAGACAATTCAGGGAAAACGAGGCCGACTTTCTGATGTGGCTGGTCCGGGCCAAGGATAATATTACGATCTCCGGAGAAGAAAAGCTGCTGCAAACTATCGAAAGCGGGTACGCCCGCTACCGGGAACTGTTTGCAGAGGGGGACACCGTGGAAAGCAGGCCCCCGGTGCTGCCCCTGCACCGCTATTATCGGGAAAGAATCTACCCCCTTTTTGCCGCAGTGCGTCGTGACTGCCAGCAACTCCGCCGTATCAATGAAACCGCCATGTACGGGGCCAGCGAAAAGGCCGGTTCCGTGGCCGGCCGGGCCATCTGGTCCACGGTCGCCTTGGCCGCTGCGGCCTTGTTCATCGCCCTGTTCTTCAGCCTGTTTCTTTCCGGACGGATCGCCCGACCGCTCCGCCTTTTCATGGCAGCGGCCCGGAGGATTACCTCCGGAGATTATGCCGTCCG
>JALOOY010000323.1 GCA_025454185.1 Thermodesulfobacteriota bacterium | reverse complement strand
CCAGGGTGTATTCCACCAGTTCGTTGCTCCGGGGGTCCACGTAGAGCTGGTATTGGTTTCCTTTCTTTTTGACCAGCCCCATGGGTTTGAGCAGTCCTTCCAGGATAGTGCGGGGTCCGAAACGGGTCTGCTCGTCGATCTGGATCTTCCCCGTGGCGAAAAAATCGTTCAATAGGGTCTGGATGGATTGGGGCGCCAGGGCATCCAGATAGGGGTGAATGCGGTTATGCTTGGGAAAGCGGCGGGTCAGGATCGGGGGAATGAATTCGTCGAGAAATTTTTCCTGGGAAAGATAGCCATAGGCCGCAAGTTCTATCTGCCGGTCATCCCCCAGCAGCAGCCCGTTGAAATAGGCCCGGATAAATATATCCCCCAACCGCTTCCGACCCTTTTGCAGAAAATCCTCCAGGTGCGTCTTCAGAGAACGCCGGGGGTCTGCCGGGGAGTCGGAATCCGCCTCCGACAACAACAGGGCCGCGACCATCTCCTTCAGCCATTCTTCGTCTTCCCCGGAAACGGCGGCCGGGACCCAGAACAGGAAGGGGCTGGCCGGCTCTTTTTCCCGTAGCAGGGGCAATAGGTTGTCCCGCAGATGGGCATACTGACGGTCGAGGTTGTAGGCCGGGGCCACGATAATGAAAAAATCCTCCTCGCTGCGCTGCCACCTTCCGGCCAGGGCCGCCATTTCGTCCCCGGGGATTTCATCGATCGGCCGCAGATGGATGGTCCCCAGACGGCGGGTATTTTCCCAGAGGAGAGAAACCCGCTGCTGTCTCTGCTCCGCCCAGCCGGTGAAAGGCAGGTGCGGGGACTCGGCCAGGGGCAGCAGGCGGTCAAAGAGACGGCGGTCTTCGGAAAAGACCTCCGCGGCCTTCTGACGGATTTTTTGCGCCGTAAGGGCGGAAAGGTCCGGCTGGAGCTTGACGGAGAACTGGTCCTCCAAGGGTTCCTTGCCCGGGATCACGGCCAGGTAGGGGCTTTCCTTGATCAGCCGATTCAGGATGTCCCGCAGGAACTGGTAGTTGATGTCCGCTTCCAGGTCGGTGACCCGGAACAGGATCATCTCAGCCAGGTGGCGGGCCGTGTAGCGGATCTTGACCGGAGAAATGGCCAAAAGGATCAACAGCTTTACGGCCTCCAGGGCCACCTGCTGCTGCTCCGGGTCCAGGAACAGACGCGGGACCTCCTCCCGGTAGTAATCGAAAACCTTGTCCACGAAGGGCTGGGTTGCGGCGGTCTCCCTGATGCGGTGGAGGAAATGGTCGAAGATGGCCGCAGGTCCCAGGAGCTCCTGGGCCGGCTGGTCCAGGAAGGTGGGGATGCCCCGTTCCCGGTCTCCCTTCAGCCGGTAGTGAATGAAATCCACGATCCCCCGGTGTTCGGAAAAAAGGGGCTTCAAGCGGTCCAGCAGGGTGATGGTGGCCGGATGAATGGGGTAGAGTCTGGAAAACCGGGTTTCATCCACGGGAAAGAGGGGAAAATAACGGCGGAGGGCCAGGAAGAGGCGATGAATCTCTTCGGCGGCGCCCGGCCGGTGGCGGATCAGCCGCTGCGAGATGAGCTCTTCGATGTGGGCCCGGCCCAGGCCGATGCGCAGGGGATAGCGGTCCTTGATCTTGTTGAAGGTTTCCTGGTTGATCTCGCCGGTCTCCTCGATCCATTCCTGGAGAGAGGCCACGATCCAGAGCGGAAAGGAGAAGGCCTCCTCGCCCAGGTATTGGAGAAAGCGGATATCCTCCTGAAAGGCGTGGGCGTCGGTCTTGGAGCGGAGGAATTCGGAAAGTTCGTCCACCAGCAGGATCAATTTGGAAACGCCGTGGCTGTCCAGGACCCGGCGCAGCTCCTGAAAGATTTCCTGCCGCGAGCCGCCCGTTTCAAAGGGCCGGCCGGTCCGCAGCGCCAGTTCCCGGCCCATAGCTTTTAGAAAGATATCTTCCAGGAACTCGCTTCCGCGGTGCTGAATTAGCGAAACCTCGACGACGAGAAAAGGCGAGGAGGCCACGCCGGCCCGAAGTCCGGCCAGGGACGGCGCCTGGCTGAGCAGGGCTTCCCAGGCTTCCGGGTAGCGGAGCAGCAGACTCAGCATGCTCAGGAAATGGGACTTGCCCGATCCGAAATGACCCTTCAGAAAAGTTCCCCGGCCTTCTTGCCCGGACAAGGAGGCCAGGATCATCTCCAGGCTTTTCAGCACCTCGGCCGTGACCACGAAGGACTGGAGGATCATTTCCCGCAGGTCGCCTTCTTGAAGGTCCTTCAGTTGAATGACGGTCTTGATGGGGGGGATCTCAACCAGGTCGCCGACCTTCATCACGTTCCGGATTCCTCCGACAGGTCCGTTTTATTTCGGATTTTTTTGATGATGCCCAAAAGGAATTTGTGCTCGGGATGCTGCTCGGAGACTTCTTCCAGGAGCGTGAGCCAGCCTTGGCGGTCGTGCAGGGCCTCATAACACCTCCCCAGGGTGCCTCGGGTATAATAGTCGGTGGGATCTTGCCGAAAGGCCTCGGCCAGACAGGCCGCCGCCCGTACGTAATCACCCAGGCGATAATGGCAGAACCCTTCCTGCTTCAGGAAATAGGCATTCCCCGGTTCCAGGTCAGCGGCCCGGCGGTATTCGTCCGCGGCCTCCCGGACCCGGCCGGCCCCTCTGAGCTTCTGGGCCAGCAGCCCGAGCACCTGGGCATCGTCTTTCCGGGAATCCATGCCGACGACGGTCTGCAGCTCCTTGAGGACCTGGGCCTGAGGCCGGTTGCGTCCCCGCAGGCGCAGAATTTCCTTCCGCACAAAGGGGTCATCCGGGGAAATATTTTTCAGCTTTTCAAAGGACTCCAAGGCCTGATCGAACCGCTTCAGGCGGTTGAGGACCAAGGCTTTTTCCTTCAGAAAGGACTCATTTCCCGGATTGACCACCAGGACGTTCTCCAATTCCTCCAGGGCCTCTTCCAGGCGGCCCAGCTCCTTCAAGACCCGTGCGGTCTTCAAAATCAGGTAGGGCTTCCGGTCACGGCGCAGGGCCTGCCGATAACAGTCCAGGGCCTTTTCCGGCACGCGGCTTTTTAAGTGAAGATCACCCAGAACGGAAAGGGCTTCGGGGTGGGCGGGGTCTCGGGCCAGGACTTCTTCGACCAGGATCCGGCCTTCGCTGAGCCGGCCCTGGCGCTGGAAAAGGTCGGCCAGGCTGGTCTTCAGCACCAGGTCCTCGGGATCCTGCTCCAGGCCCATCCGTATCTCTGCGGCGGCCTCGGTAAACTTACCCTCGGCCTTGAGCCGGCGGATGCGCTGCGCCCCGGTGGTGAAGTTCTGTTGTCGTTCCATCGCTTCGAAATTTGGAAAAAGATGGAAAATTCTAATAAAATTAGGGGGCTGATGCAAGGGAATAAATGGGGGGCCAAGGCGAAAGACAATCTCTCGCAGAGCACACGGAGATCGCAGAGAAAAAATCTCGTCGCTTCGCGAAGGAATCAAAACGCCTTTCTCTGTGCTCTCGGCGCACTCGAGCGAAGCGGACGAGAGATAAATGCCCTCCAGCTCTCTTCCCGAACCGTCTCCCATGCCGTCGAAATGGATTCTATCGCTATTTTCGTAATGAACCCTCATGCTCGGAGCGAACACCCACGAAGCATGAAAACTAGGCGATTAGAGTTTTTCGTAGGGGAG
>JALOOY010000322.1 GCA_025454185.1 Thermodesulfobacteriota bacterium | reverse complement strand
CCTTTGAAGCCCTGGCGGCTCTGGATCCCGGTCTGCGCCGAAATGAGGCATTAGGAGAACCATAACTATGAAAACCACTTCATTCCAAGTCAATGGCTTCTTAAGCGCCGTTACTAAGGCCCATATCAAGTCCGGCTCCGATCGCGAAGACCTGGGTTTGATCGTGTCCGAAACGCCGGCCGCGGCGGCCGGCGTCTTTACCCGGAACCAGGTGAAGGCGGCTTCGGTCCTGATCGACCAGGAGAGGATCCAGGCCGGAATCGGCCGGGCCATTCTGGTCAACAGCGGGAACGCCAACGCCTGCACCGGGGACCGCGGTCTCCAGGACACCCGCACCCTGACCCGCCGGGTAGCCGCCCTGCTCGCCGTGCCCGAAGGTCAGGTCTTCATGGCCTCCACCGGGGTCATCGGGCAGCCGCTGCCCCTGCGCCGGATGGAGCAGGCCCTGCCGGCCCTCGAAGCCGGTTTGTCCCCCGAGGGGCTTCCAGACGTGGCCCGGGCCATCATGACCACCGACACCTTTCCCAAGATCATGGCTCAGGAGGTGACCCTGGGGAAAGGCACGGGCCATCTGGTCGGCCTGGTCAAGGGCGCGGGCATGATCCGGCCCGATCTGGCCACCATGCTCTGTTTCGTCCTGACCGATGTGGCGGTCACGGCCGAAATCCTGAACCGGCTCCTGGCGGAGGCAGTAGATCAGTCCTTCAACCGCATCACCGTGGACGGCGACACCAGCACCAACGATCTGGTTCTGGTCCTGGCCAACGGCCGGGCCGGCAATGCGACCCTGAGGGATACCAAAAGCGTCGAGGCCCGATCCTTTTCCCGGGCCTTGAACAAAGTCCTGCTTGGCTTGGCCAAAATGATCGTCCGGGACGGCGAGGGGGCGACCAAGCAGGTGGAGCTGATTATCCGCGGGGCGCGGACGGCCGCAGAAGCCCGGATCATGGGCTTCACGGTGGCCGAATCCCCGCTGGTGAAGACGGCCCTCTTCGGAGAAGACGCCAACTGGGGCCGGATCCTGGCCGCCCTGGGACGTTCGGGCATACCTTTCGATCCCGGCCGGGTGGAGGTGTTCTTCGATCGCGTTCAGATGGTCGGCAATGGGCTGGGCCTGGGCGCCGAAGCGGAGAGCCGGGCCTCCCAGGTCCTGAAAAAAGCCTCCTTTACCATTACGGTGGATCTGCATCAGGGAAAAGCTCGGGCTTCCGTTTTTACCTGCGACCTTTCACTGGATTACGTGAAGATCAACGCGCATTATAGGACATGATAAGGAAAGGGAAAAGGGCCAGCAGGGAGAAGAGAAAAAAAACGAAACCAGCCCCTTTTTTGACCGTTCTTTGTCCTTTTTCCTTTGACCGTTCACCTTTAATCGCAATGACCCTCAAAAAACTCGAAAAGATCATCAAGGCCGCCCGCGGTGAAATCCCCGCCGATCTCGTCCTCAAAGGCGGCAAGGTGGTCAACGTCTTCTCCTGTCAGGTCCAGGAGACCGATGTGGCGGTCTCCGGGGGGACCATCGTCGGTCTGGGTTCCTTCGAAGGAAGGAGACTCCTGGACTGCCGGGATCGCTTTATAGCCCCCGGCTTCATCGACGGACACCTGCACATCGAAAGCACCCTGCTGACCCCCTCCCGCCTGGCCCCTGTTCTTCTGCCTCTTGGAACCACAACGGTTGTAGCGGATCCGCACGAAGTCGCCAACGTCTGCGGTTTGGACGGTATCGAATTCCTGCTCCGGGACAGCAAGCGTATAGAACTGGAAGTCTATTTTATGGCCCCTTCCTGCGTGCCGGCCACCGATCTGGAAACAGCAGGGGCACTGCTGGAAGAAAAGGACCTGCAGCGCCTCCGCCGCCTGCCCCGCGTCCTGGGCTTGGCCGAGATGATGAACTTCCCCGGGGTCATCCATCGTAGTCCGCCGGTATTAAAAAAACTCCTGGCCTTCCGGGACCGGGTGATCGACGGCCACGCCCCGCTGCTCTCCGGAAAAGACCTGGGCGCCTACCTGGCCGCCGGACCGGGCTCGGATCACGAATGCACGCAATTGGAGGAAGCCCGGGAAAAACTGGCCCTGGGCCTGCGGATCATGATCCGCGAGGGCTCCCAGGCCAAAAACCTCCAGGACCTGCTGCCGCTGATCAATAGCTGCAATGCCCGGCGCTGCTCCCTGGTTACCGACGACCGCCATCCGGACGACCTGGCCGGGGAAGGCCACCTCAATCATGTCCTGAAAAAGGCCGTCGGCCTGGGCCTCGATCCCCTGCTGGCCCTCCAGATGGTCACCCTGAACACCGCTGAATATTTCGGCCTGCGCCGCCTGGGGGCCGTGGCCCCCGGGTATCAGGCCGACCTGGTCATCCTCAAGTCCCTGGCCGGCATGGAAGTGGAGGCCGTGGTCAAACGGGGCCGGTTGGTGGCCCGGGAAGGGCGCTATGCCGGCGCAGCGCTTCTTCCGCAGGCCCACCGACTCGATTCTTCCATGCACATCAAGGACCTTGCGATTGACCGTTTCCGCTTGCCCTTGGCGGGCGGCTTCGCCCGGGTCATCGAATTGGTCCCGGGCCAGATCCTTACCCGCGACCGGCGCGAACGAATCGAAATCCGGGACGGCCGCGTCCTCTTTCCCCCGCCAGAAGACCTGGCCCTCCTGGCCTGTGTGGAAAGGCACCGCAACACCGGCAACATCGGTCTGGGCCTGGTCCGGGGCTTCGGCCTCAAGCGGGGCGCCCTGGCCTCGTCCGTGGCCCACGACAGCCACAACATCCTGGTCCTGGGCCGGGAGCCGGAAGAAATGGCCGCCGCGGTCCGGGCCGTGGAGGCCATGAAGGGCGGCCTGGCCGTGGTGCTGCAGGGAGAACCGGCGGCCCGACTCCCCCTGCCCATTGCCGGCCTCATGTCGGACCAGCCCATTGATCAAGTGCTGGAGCTCAAGAAAAAACTCCTGGAGGCCGTCCCCCTGACCGGCGGCACCCGGGCCGACCCCTTCCTGGCCCTCTCCTTCCTGGCCCTGCCGGTCATCCCGGAACTGCGGCTTACCGACCGGGGGTTGGTGGATGTGGGGCGGCAGGAGATCGTGCCGCTGGTTGAGTAAAATTATTGACACAACGGATGCTTCTTATTATTGTGTATAAAAAATAAGTAATAAGAAGGAGCTTTCTTATGGTTCGCCTCAACATCAGCCTGGCAGAAGACCTTTTTGAGGAATTGGTCCAGGAGGTCCCGCCGCGAAAGAGAAGCCGTTTCATTGCGGAAAGCTTACGGGTGTCTCTGGACCGGAAGAAAGCACAACAATTGGCTGAAGAATACCAGGCGGCAGCCGCGGAAATCCTGGAAATGAGTCGCGAACTGGAGGGGGTATCCGGTGACGGCCTCGATTAAAAAGGGGGAGGTTTATCTGGTTAACTTCGACCCCACCGTAGGAGCCGAGGCCAAAAAAATCAGACCGGCCCTGGTTGTCTCCAATGATATCAACAACGCCCATTCACCCATTATTTCCCTTGCGCCTATTTCCTCCAAAGTCTTGAGAATTTATTCCTTTGAAGTGGAAATCCCCATCGGCAACGCGGGATTGAAGCTGCGTTCAAAAATCATGATCAACCAGACCCGGGCGATGGACAAAGCCCGTTTGATCAAGAAAATGGGCCGCGTCACCCCGGCCATCCTCAATCAGGTCAACC
>JALOOY010000321.1 GCA_025454185.1 Thermodesulfobacteriota bacterium | reverse complement strand
AAAGTTATAGAAGAGGCCATGCAAATACCAGAACACCTAAAAGACAAAGTTACAAAAGACGATATACTCCAACTTTATCAGAAGTCTGGAACAAAAGAAACCACCTTGACAGACTCTGGGTTTTTTTATAGATTAATTGCTTCCATGCCCGCTGGTAATCCCCTCAGAACTGGATTTATTTAAAGGCTTTTCATATCATTTTCCAAAAGGAGGAATTTATGTTCAAAAAAGCAGGGATGACGGCGGTCCTGGTCCTGGCGGCCTGTTTGATCGTCGGGGTTACGCTGGCTGCGGCCGACACCGTCAAGATCGGGGTGATCTACCCCCTGACCGGCGGGGCCGCGGCCGAAGGCCGGGAACTGCGGGCCGGCGCCGAACTGGCCGTAGAAATCGCCAACAATGCCAATCCCGCCCTGGCCATGGCCATGGCCAAAAACGCGGGCATCAAGAGCCTGAAGGGCGCCAAGATCGAGTTGATTTTCAAGGATCACGAAGGCAACCCCACCCTGGGGGCCGACCTGGCCAAGAAGCTCATTCTGGACGACAAGGTGGTGGGTATCCTGGGCTGCTACCACAGCGCCGTGACCAAGACGGTCAGCGCCGTAGCCGAGCAGTACGGCATTCCCATGATCAACGATTCCTCCACCTCGCCGGACCTGACCAAACGGGGCTTCAAATGGTTCTGGCGCACCACGCCCCATGACGGCACCTTCACCCGCGACCTCTTCGAATTCATGAAAGGCTTGACCCTGGGGAAGGCCAAGGGGTTAAAGGCGATTCCCAAAGATGACATCAACGATCTGGCTTCCGCCTGCGAGAAGACGGAATGGGGTTCCCACGTATCTTCCCTGATCGAGACCTACGCCAAGGAATACGGTTACAACGTGAAGAAATCGATTCTGTACGCCGCCAAATCCGCCGACCTCTCCAGCGAAGTCGGCTCTCTCAAGGCTGTCAAACCGGACGCCATGCTTTTTGCCTCCTACGCCTCCGACGCCATCCTCATGATGAAGACCCTCAAGGCCCAGAAGGCCCAGCCCAAGCTCCTCTGGGGGCAGAACGCCGGTTTTGAAGCGCCGGAATTCAAGACCGCCCTGGGGGATGACGTCATCGGCATCCTGACCCGCACGGTTTTTTCACCCAAGATCGCCGAAGTCAAGAAAGTGGCCGGTCAGGTCAACGACCTCTATAAGAAGAAAAACAACCGCGACCTGAGCGGGGCCTCGGCCCGGGCCTTCACCGGCGTCCAGGCCTGGGTGGAAGTGCTGGAGAAGGCCGGTTCCACCAAGCCGGCGGATATCCAGAAGGCGGCCAATGCCATTAACATCCCCGGCGATCAGCTTATCGTGCCCTGGGCCGGGATCAAGTTCGCCACCAGCGGCGAGGACCTGGGGCAGAATACCCTGGGCACCGGCATGATCGGCCAGTTTCAGAAGGGGAAAGACGGCCAGATAATCCTGGAGATCGCCTATCCCTTTGACGTGGCCACCGCCAATCTGATCTATCCCTTTAAGGGATTCTAACCACCATTCGATGTTGGATGTTGGACGTTCGATGTTGGATGTTCGACAAAAAAAGCTATGATCAGAGTTGAACGGGGGCTCGAAAAGGCCTCCGTTCAACGACCGTCCGGTTTTTTCATCACCAGGATATAAATTTTGGAAATCTTAATCAGCGCCATCGTCTCCGGGTTGATGCTGGGCCTGGTCCTGGCCATTGTGGCCCTGGGCTTGACCATCATCTTCGGCGTCATGGACATGGTCAATTTCGCCCACGGGGAGTTTTTGATGATCGGCATGTATGCCGGCCTGCTGACTGCCCAGGTCACCGGCGCCGACCCGCTCTTCGGTCTCCCCGTGGCGGCCGCCGTGGGTTTTCTACTGGGTCTGGTCTGTTACTACGGCCTGGCCAAATTTCTGCTCCGGGGGCCCGCGCTGGCCCAGTTGCTGGGGACCTTCGGCCTCATGCTTTTTCTGCGCAACCTGGCCCTGTTGATCATGGGTTCCGAGGACCGGGCCATCCATGAAGGACTCCTGGTGGGCAAGAGTTTCGAACTGGGGCTGGGGGTGATCATCCCGGCCACCAAGCTGGCGGCGGCCCTTTTCGGGATCCTGGCCTTTATCGCCGTCTGGCTGCTGATGAACAAGACCAAGGTCGGGAAGGCCCTGACCGCCACCTCCCTCAACGCCGAGGGCGCCCGCTACATGGGGATCCAGACCGAAAAGATGAACGCCCTGGCCTGGGGCCTGGGCGGGGCCACGGCCACGCTTTCCGGGGCCCTGCTGGTCAACTTCTGGTCGGTAAACCCCTTCGTGGGCCTGCTCTTTACCATGATCGCCTTTACCGTGGTGGCCCTGGGCGGCTTCGGCAGCGTGCCGGGCGCCTTTGCGGCCGGGCTGGTGGTGGGGATCATCACCGAACTGCCCGGCATCTGGGATTTCTTCACCTATACCTTCCGGGTGGGCTGGATGGAAAAGGTGCCCATGACCTCCTTCAAATACACCTTTGTCTATCTGGCCTATTTCCTGATCATGGTCATTCGGCCCCGGGGGCTGTTCGGATGGAAGCAATAAAGAACGCCTTCGATTTTTCCGACTTCCCCAAACTGGACCGGACCGTGGCGGCCCTGGGCGCGGTTTTACTGCTGCTGTTCCCCCTGTTCCCCCTGTCCTCCTTCGCCATGGCCACCATGATTCAGTTTCTCATGTTCAGCGTCTACGGCATGGGCTGGAACACCATCGGCGGCTACGGGGGTCAGGTGGACCTGGGCAAGGCCCAGTACGTGGGCATCGGGGCCTACACCACGGCGGTCATGCTGATTTACTGGGATATCCCCTTCTGGATTTCCATGCCCCTCGGCCTGGCCCTGTCGGTGGGCTGGTCTTTCCTCATCGGCTATCCCCTGTTCCGTCTGAAAGGACATTATTTCGCCATCGCCACCATCGCCACCTCGCTGGTGCTCAAGGATGTTTTCGAAGTTTGGAATTTTGTCGGAGCGGCCCGGGGGCTGGAGATCTCTCCCATCAAATACCGGCCGCCGGACTTCTGGCGTCTGATTTTCAAGGAAGACGTCTATTATTACTACGTCATCCTGGGGATCTTCTTCTGCGGCCTTTTGGTGATCAACTGGTTTCGCAAATCCCGGCTGGGTTTTCAGCTCCGGTCCATCAAGGACAACGAAGACATCGCCCGCTCCCTGGGCGTCGACGTACACTGGGCCAAGATCAAGACCTACGCCATCGCCACGGCCTTTGTCAGCGTGGTCGGCTCCTTTCACGCCTGCTACATCAAGAACATCGAGCCGGAAGATACCATGAGCCTGGATATTTCCGTGTTGATCGCCTTGATGGCCATGCTCGGCGGGGCCGGTTCCCTCTGGGGGCCCGTCATCGGGGCGGCCATCCTGATCCCCATGAAAAGTTATTTCAAGGAATGGCTGGGCGCGCATGCCGGTCTGGTGGGGTTGGACCTGATTCTCTACAGCGCCATCATCATGCTGGTTGCCGCCGTGGAGCCCCGGGGGATCTGGGGGTTCGTGGAGAAGGCCCGGAGAAGAAAAAGAAACAATAATTGATATATTCGCAAAAAGTCTCCAAAGCAGTCATTGCGAGGAGGGAAGCGACGAAGCAATCCCCAGGAATCAGCTAGTTAGCCAGGGGGATTGCTTCGCTCCGCTCGCAA
>JALOOY010000320.1 GCA_025454185.1 Thermodesulfobacteriota bacterium | reverse complement strand
GCCCCTGAATCCTTGTTGAAAGGAAAATCCATTCTCCTGGTCGACGACGAGGCCGACGTGCTGGCCATTCTCACGGAGGAGATCCGGGCCGCCTGCCCCACCTGTTTCATCGATCAGGCCCAAACCTTTGAGCAGGCCCGGGAATTCCTGCGGGTCTACAGTTACGACCTGGTCGTGCTCGATATCATGGGGGTCCGCGGGTTCGATCTGCTCCAGGAGGCGGTAATCCGGAAATTCCCGGTGGCCATGCTTACCGCCCACGCCCTGACCCCGGAAGCCCTGCGCCAGTCCATCGAAGGGGGGGCCCGGGCCTATCTGCCCAAAGAGGAAATGTCCCGTATCGTCCCTTTTTTGGAGGATATGCTGCGCTACGAAAACCTGCCGGGCTGGAAGCGGCTGCTGAACAAGCTGGGCGGTTTTTTCAACCTGCGTTTCGGGGCCGACTGGCAGAAAAAGGATGAAAAATTCTGGCGCGATTTCCAGGAGAAACTGAAAGACCAATAGGGGTAGTCCGCCGAAGACCTTATCCCCTGGCTTTCCGGAGGTTTCATGGAAGGGAAAATGCAAGGCCTGAACATTCTAATCGTCGACGATGAACCCGACATCTTGAGCATCCTGGAGGAGGAGATCGCGGAGGCCTGCCCCCGCTGCCGGATCATCCGGGCCGAAAGCTATGAGTGGGCCCGCAACCTGCTGGACAGCACCCCGCTGGATTTGGTCATCCTGGACATTATGGGCGTGCGCGGCTTTGATCTCCTGGCCCAGGCCGTGGGGCTCCGCTTCAAGGTGGTCATGCTCACGGCCCACGCCCTGACCCCGGAGGCCCTGCGCCGGGCCATCGAGATGGGGGCGAGGGCCTATCTGCCCAAGGAGCAGATCGGGAACATCGTTCCTTTTCTGGAGGATGTCCTGGCCCAGGAGCCTCTCCCCGGCTGGCGCCGGTTGTTTGAAAAGCTGGGGGATTTCTTCAACCGCCGTTTCGGGACCGGCTGGCAGCAGCAGGATGAACCGTTCTGGAAGGAGTTCAATGAAAAGCTGAAGACGGACGGCGTTTCCTACGTGGAGACCCCCAGTCAGAAGCTGGGATTTTATTGATCGGAGGCGGCCTTTGACTTCCCCATCGGAACGGCGCCGTTCCAGCCGGGAAGATTTTTCGGTCCCGGAAATCGGCGTGCTCTACTACCTGGAAAAGGCGCCTTCCTCCGCTTCCGTTTCCACCCACCAGTGGTTCCCCTATTTCATAGACATTCTAAATAAAAATCAAACCGGCGTGCTGGCCTGTTCCGGGAAGCCCCTGGAGGCCCGCACCACGATCTATCTGGAGATCTATTCGCGCCGGGACAAATCCTGGAGCGCCTATCAGGGCCGGGTCCTCTGGTCCGAGGCCGACGGCAATAAAACGGGCTATTACCGGCTGGGGCTGGACCTGCATGCCAAGGAGCAGGGGCTGCCCATCCCTAAGTCACGGGGTCGGCCAGAAAATCTCCGCCCCCTGGGGGAGGAGTACCTGTTTTTTACCCGGACCCGGCTGCTGCGGGCCATTCCCCGGGATGCCGTCTGTCCGGTGCTGAACAGCATTTTTCATCGGGCCGTCCCGGCCGGGGAGCGCTTCATCACCCAGGGGGACCCCGGGGATACGCTGTACGTCATTCAACAGGGCGCCTGCCTGGTCTTCCTGGAAAAAGGGGGCGAGCGTATCATGGTTACCCGCCTCAAGGAGGGCGACGTGGTGGGAGAGATGGCCGTCCTTACCGGGGAACCGCGGAACGCCCACGTGGAGGCCGAATCAGATTTGGTCCTCTGGGGACTGGCCAAGGAACGCTTCGACGATCTGGCCGTCGCTCACCCGGATCTGCGGGATTTTCTCACCGAACTGGTGGCCCACCGCTTTGCCACCTCCCGGGCCACCGTGGACCGTTCCATCGGGAAGTACCTGATCACCGACATCATCGGCCAGGGCGGATACAGCATCGTCTACAAGGGCCGCCACCTGGACCTGGACATGCCGGTGGCCATCAAGATGATGAAGCACGACATGGCCATGGACCCGGACTTCATCCGGAATTTCCGTCAGGAGGCCCGGACCGTGGCCTCCCTGAACCATCCCCATATCGTCCAGGTCTATGACTTTGAAGAGCGCTACCGCACCCTGTTCATCATCATGGAGTACCTGGAAGGGGCGCCCCTGGACGCCCTCCTGGAAAAACTCGGCCGCCTGCCGGTGCCTCAGGTCCTGCGTTACCTCCGGCAGATCGTCGAAGGTCTGGGCTATGCCCACGACAAGGGTCTGGTCCACCTGGACATCAAACCGGCCAATATTTTTCTGCTGCCCGGCGACCGCATAAAAATCCTGGATTTTGGTCTGGCCTGCCCGCCCGGGTCCGAAGGCCTGTGCGGCCTGGGCACCCCCCACTACGTCTCCCCGGAGCAGATCGAAGGGGAATCGGTGGACGGCCGGGCCGACCTCTATTCCCTGGGGATCATGACCTTCGAGCTCTTGACCGGGACCCGGCCCTATGTGGATGAAGACCCCGCCCGCCTGATGGAGGCCCACCTGACCCGGGAACTGCCGGATCCCCGCGACTGGGTGCCCGATCTGCCGGCCGGCCTCTGCGATTTTATCTTGAAAACCACCCGCAAAGACCAGACCGAACGCTACCGGGACACGGGCGAGGCCCAGCACGTCCTGGAAACGATCTCCCGGGACCTGGGACTGGCAGGGCCGGACGACCGGCCCGAGGACCGCCAAATGCTGAGCCTTTTCCTCTTCTACCGGGAAGCCCAGCGCCTGGGCTTGAATGCCCTGCTGGAGGAGTTCTCCGGGAAGCTGCGGGAAAAAGGGATCGCCCTCAAGGCCGCCGATTTCAAGGATATCGCCTGAACGTCTTTTTTTGCCGCAGACCTGCGCTGACCAACCTTTCTTCCGCCGGGCCATTCGCCCGGCTGAAAAAAGTTGGTGCCGAAACCCCCGTTCCAGCCAGTCAAACGTAGGATCGTCACCCCGGCGCGTATTTAGCCGGGGTCCAGGGCCCGAGTAAGCCGGCTCTTAATTTTCTTGACTCGGATAACTAAGGTCGGCAAAATAGGTCCCAAAAATATGGACCTATTTTAGGGGCATAACGAGAGATCGCATGGAACATGGAAAATTCAGCTTTCGGGAAAAACAGGCCCAGTTTATAAGCCGCTACCGGTCCTATGGGTTTAAGGACAAAAGCGCCTTGGTCCGGGCGGCACTGGATCGCCTGGAGGAGGAACTGGAAAAGGAAAATTTGAGAAAATCAGCCTCCTTGTACGCGGAAATCTATCCCGACGATGCGGAATTAAAGGAGGTGACCGCCGTGGCCCTGACGGGCTGGCCGGAATGAACAAAATTACCAGGGGACTGATTATTGACATCAACCTGGAACCCGCCTGCGGATCGGAGGCGGGAAAAGTCCGGCCCTGCATCGTGGTGACCAATGACGTTTACAATGAAAGAGTTCCGGTTATTCAATTGGTACCGATCACGGCCTGGAATCCCAGAAAAGCGCAAATAATAACCAACGTAGTCATCGAACCTACCGAAAGAAACAACCTCTCCAAAAAGTCGATAGCCGATTGTCTTCAAACCCGCCACGTGGATTATCAAGCCCGGCTCCGCGGGGTCCGCGGGTAATTGGAACCGGAGTCCCTGGAAAGAATT
>JALOOY010000319.1 GCA_025454185.1 Thermodesulfobacteriota bacterium | reverse complement strand
CAATATAAGTATGCCCTTTTTATTTGTAAAGAAAGGGGAAACTTTTTACTTGCTCTAATTAAATTAATCTGTTACATATTTTTTTTTGTCAAATTTATTGCAGCCTGTTCAGGCGGCCCTTGCCATGAGGAGAAAAGGACTTGTAGATGGGTAGTGTTGTCAAGAAGAGACGAAAAAAGATGCGCAAGCATAAACATAAAAAGCTCATGAAAAAGACCCGTCATCAGCGTAAGAAACGAGGCAAGTAGGCGCCCGTCTTTAAAAAAAAGGGACTGTCATATCAACCGCCTGACAAAAATGATCTGGCATTTTCCTGTTATCTAATACGGCAGTACGTTGTTTAATCGCTTTCTCAGGACAGGCCATCCCTTGTGGGTTGGCCTGTCTTTTTTAGGTGGGTTATCAAAGCGCGCATAGTGACCATAGCCGGATCCGACTCCGGAGGAGGGGCCGGCCTTCAGGCCGACCTGAAAGTAATTACCCTTCTGGGGGGGTACGGGAGTTCCGTCGTTACGGCCCTGACGGCCCAGAATACTCTGGGTGTTCAGGACATCTTCGACGTGTCGCCCGAATTTGTCCAGAAACAGATGCAGGCGGTCCTGTCCGATATCGGGGCCGACGCGGTCAAGACCGGCATGCTGGCCCGGGGGGACATCATATCCCGGGTGGCCCGCGAACTGAAAAAATATCGCCCGCGAAAACTGGTAATCGATCCGGTCATGGTCTCCCAGAGCGGGCAGTCCCTGCTGCAGGACGCCGCCGTCGACCGCCTGGTGGCGGACCTCTTCCCCCTGGCCGGGCTGGTCACACCCAATTTGAGCGAGGCCGCCCGTCTGGTGGGCTTTCCCTTGCGTAACCCGGCCGGCATGAAACGGGCGGCCCGGCGTATCAAGGAAAAGACCCGGGGAGCAGTACTGATCAAGGGGGGCCACCTGGAAGGGCCGGCCCTGGACATCCTTTTCGACGGCGACCGCCTGGAGGAAATTACCTCCCCCCGCATCGCGACACCCCATACCCACGGGACCGGCTGCTCCTACTCGGCAGCCATTGCCACTTTCTGGGGGCAAGGGAAGTCTCTCCCCGAGGCCGTCCGAGCCGGAAAGTCCTTCATTCACCTGGCGATCCGGGCCGCCCGGCCCCTGGGACAGGGCCACGGTCCTACGGATCCCTATGCCTGGATCGAGACGGCCCTGGAACGCTACCCGGTCCTCCAGGCCCTGGACCGGTCCGCAGCCCGTCTCCAGGAGGCCGCCATCGGCGATCTGATTCCCGAAGTCCAGACCAATTTCGGGTACGCCCTGCCCTACGCGGAAAAACCCGATGACGTGGCAGCCTTTCCCGGCCGCCTGGTCCGTCTGAAGAAATCCTTCGCGATTCTGGGCGCTCCGGACTTCGGGGCCTCCCGCCACGTGGCCCGGATCATCCTGACCGTCATGGGCCGCCATCCGGAGTATCGTTCCGCCCTGAACATCCGCTTTGAAGAAAGCTGGCTGAAAGCGGCCCGGCGCCTGGGGTTCGATCTGGGAGGATTTGACCGGCGGGAAGAGCCCTCTCGGATAAAACATAAGGAAGGGTCTTCCCTGTCCTGGGGGGTCGGCCGGGTCCTGGAAAAAACGGGGCGGGTGCCGGACCTGATTTTCGACCGGGGCGACGTGGGCAAGGAGCCCATGATCCGCGTTCTGGGGAAAAACCCCGCTGAAGTGGCGGACAAGATATTGCTTTTAAAGAAGGGATTACCGTGACGCAACTGGAAGCGGCCCGCCAGGGCCGGCAGACCCCGGAAATGCAGGAAGTCGCCCGGCGCGAAGGCCTGCCCGTCGAAACCATCCAGGAGGGCCTGGCCCGGGGGGTCGTGGTCCTGCCGGCCAACGCGGTCCGGAAAAAGGCCCGGCCGGCCGGCATCGGCCAAGGCCTGACCATCAAGGTCAACGCCAATATCGGGACCTCCTCCGATCATGTGGACCTCGAGGAGGAATGGACCAAGCTCCGGATCTGCGTGGACGCCGGGGCCGATACGGTCATGGACCTGAGCACCGGCGGAGACCTGCCGCACATCTTGCGCACTATGCTGAGCCGCTCTCCCCTGCCCATCGGCACCGTGCCCATTTACCAGGCCGCGGTGGAAACTATCCGGGAGAAGGGGGCCCTGGTTCACCTCACGGCCGACAAACTCTTCGAGGTCATCGAAGAGCAGGCCCGGGAGGGCGTGGATTTTGTCACCGTCCACTGCGGCGTGACGTTGAGCTCCCTGGAGCGCTTGAAACGCCAGGGCCGCGTTACCGATATCGTCAGCCGCGGCGGGGCCTTCCTGGCCACCTGGATGGTCTATCACGGGAAGGAAAACCCCCTGTTCGAACAATATGATCGGCTGCTGGAACTGGCCCGGCGCTATGACCTGACCCTCAGCCTGGGAGACGGGCTCCGTCCGGGCTGTCTGGCCGACGCCACCGACCGGGCCCAGGTCCAGGAATTGATCCACCTGGGCGAATTGCGGGCCGCGGCCCTGGCAGCGGGGGTCCAGGTCATGATCGAAGGGCCCGGACACGTGCCCTTGAACCAGGTGGAGGCCAATATCCAGCTCCAGAAGCGCCTCTGCGAGGACGCCCCTTTCTACGTCCTGGGCCCCCTGGTAACGGACATCGCCGCCGGCCACGACCACATTGCCTGCGCCATCGGCGGGGCTCTGGCCGGCATGGCCGGGGCCGATTTCCTCTGCTACGTGACCCCCTCGGAACATTTGAAGCTGCCCACCCCGGAGGACGTACGGGAAGGCATCATGGCCGCCCGCATCGCGGCCCATGCGGCCGACCTGGCCCGGGGAAACGCCCGGGCCTGGGAACGGGACCGGGCCATGGCCCAGGCGCGCAAGGAATTGGACTGGGAAAAGCAGATATCCCTGTGCCTGGATCCGGAAAAGGCCCGAAAATTTCGCAATGAACGTCCTCCGCAGGAATCCGAGGTCTGCACCATGTGCGGGCCCTTCTGCGCCATCAAGCTGGTCCGGGAGTTCCTGAAAAACCCATGAGCCCGGCGGGAAAGTCTCCGGCCGGCCTGATCCCGGATCTGGAGAAGACGGATCAGGAGATCCTCGAACGGCTGCTGGAACAATCCCCGGTATCCGGGGCCGCGCTGGCCGCCCGTCTGGGCCTTTCCCGGACCGCCGTCTGGAAGCATATCCTGCGGCTGAAAGAAGCCGGCCTGGATATCGAATCCCGACCTGGAAAAGGGTACCGGCTGGTCTCCCTGCCCGACCTGCTCCTCCCGGCCCTGATCCGGAGACGTCTGACCACCGCCTTTTTCGGACGGAGTCTGTACGCCTTTACCGAAATCGATTCCACCAACACCCGGGCCCGGGAACTGGCCGAGGAGGGCGCCGGGGAAGGGACCCTGGTGATAGCCGAACATCAGACCCGGGGCCGGGGTCGCCTGGAACGCGGCTGGGCCTCCCCGCCGGGGGAGAACCTGCTCTTTTCCCTGCTCTTGCGACCGAATTTGTCTCCCCGGGAGACTTTTTCCTTGATCATGCTCACTTCCGTATCCCTCTGCCGGGCCGTCCAGGCCGAAACCGGTCTGGAAGCCGGGATCAAATGGCCCAACGACATTTACCTGAACGGGAATAAGCTGGCCGGGATCCTGGCCGAGTTCGCCGCCGATTCCGACCGGGTGAACCATGTGGTCATCGGTC
>JALOOY010000318.1 GCA_025454185.1 Thermodesulfobacteriota bacterium | reverse complement strand
GAAAAACGGGACCCTTGAGTTGCTGTTGACCTATCCTCTGCGGGACCTGGCGGTATTGCTGGGCAAATTTCTGGCCACCCTGCTGGTGCTCGTGATCCTCCTGTCAGCCACCCTGGTGTATCTCCTGATCCTCGCCGGTTTCGGGGAATTCGTGTGGCGGGTGGTCCTTTCCGGGTACGGGGGGCTGGTCCTGCTCTGCGCCGCCTTCGTGGCCCTGGGGTTGTTTGTCTCCTCGCTGACCCAGAACCAGATCATCGCCGCCGTCCTCGGATTCGGGGCCTTGATGATGTTCTGGGTCATCGGTTGGGCCGGGTCCCTGTCCGGTCCGGTAGTCGGGCAGGTGGTCAAATACCTTTCCATTCTGGAACACCTGGATTCCTTCACCAAAGGGGTCCTGGATACCCGGGACATCGCCTATTACCTGACCTTTTGCGTCTTTTTCATTTTTGCCACGCTGCGCTACCTGGATTCGCAGAAAATCCGGGGTTAAACAGAGATTAAGCTTAAGTCGAAAAAAGAACTCGATCATAGCCTTTGGCCTTTGTCTGAGGTCGTCATGCCGGTGATGACCCTTCGGTTAACTCAGGGCCATGAGCTTGGTCGAATGGCCGGCATTCCGGCGGGAAGGAAACCGTGCTCCCTGGATCCTGGCCTTCGCCAGGATGACCAGAATACGCGGTTATAATTACTAAATGAAGCACTTAGGAACTCAGGGAGGTCTGGATACCGGATCTCTCTTTGGTCGTCCGGAATGACGAATTCTTAAACGAGTTGTCGTTTAATCTTCATGCTTCGCGGGTGCTCGACCCGGCCTGGGGGGTCAATTATGAAATTACTTTTTAACCAGCAACGAGTAACCAGTAACGCTTTATGCCCGATCTAAAGAGAATCCGCTGGAAGGAAGGTTCCTTCCTGACCCTGCTCAGCCTGATCTTCATCGCCATTCTGGTGGGGGTCAACCTGATCGTATCCCGTTTTCCCGGAAGGGTGGACCTGACCGAAAGCCGTAAGTTTTCCCTCTCGGAACAGTCCCGGAAGATCGTCCAGGGCCTGTCCCAGGATGTCCGTGTCGTGGCCTTTTTTCAGGAAGCCCAGCAGAATAAAAAGAAGGCCCAGGACCTCCTGGACCTTTACGTCCAGGCCAATCCCCGGGTCCGCTATCAGTTCATCGACCCCGACCGCCAACCGGCCCTGGCCCAGCAATACGGGATTCGTAATTACGGCAGCCTGGTGCTGGAATCCGCGGGCCGGACCCAGAACGCGAATACGGCCGATGAGGAGGGGGTCACGAGCGCCCTCCTGCGCCTGCAGCAGGGAAAAGCCAAAAAGGTGCTTTTCACCACCGGCCACGGGGAACGCAGCGGGAAGGAGACGCAGCGGGAGGGCTTGTCCCTGGCCCGGGGGCTGCTGGAAAAAGAAAATTACCGGGTGGAAGAAATCAATCTGCTGGCCGGCGCGGGAGTACCGGCCGATACCGCCGCCTTGGTCATTGCCGGTCCCCGCAAGCCCTTTTTCCCGCAGGAAGTGGAAGACCTGAAAAAATACCTGGCCGGGGGCGGCCACGTCCTGTTGCTGCTGGAGCCTTATCAGGAGGCGGGATTGAAGGACTGGCTGTCCGGCCTGGGTGTGACCCCGGAGGCCGATATTTTGATCGACCGCGTCAGCCGGGCCTTCGGCGGTGATTTTCTGATCCCCCTGGCCGGTGAATACGGCAACCACCCCATTACGCAGAAATTCAACGTGGCCACTTTCTTTCCCACGGCCCGTTCCCTGGAGCTGGAGGCCACACCGCCGCCCGGGATCAGCTATGACGTCCTGGTCAAGAGTTCCAAGGCCAGTTGGGGAGAGACCGACAGGGCCAAAATGGAAAAAGGGGAGGCCGCTTTCGACAGCGGTAAGGACAAGCCGGGCCCGCTAATTCTGGCCGCCCTGGTCACCCAGGGTTCCCCGGGGCCTCCGCCCGAGGCCGGAAAAAAAGAAGAGAACAAACCCAAGCCGGGCCGGCTGGCCGTGTTCGGCGATTCGGATTTTGCCGGCAATGGTTATTTCAACCTGGCCGGCAACGGTGACCTCTTTTTGAACACCATCAATTTTCTGACCGAAGAGACCCAACTGATCGCCATCCGGCCGGCCAAGAGCCCCATCAAGCCCTTGTCCCTCACGGCGGCCCAGGGCCAGGTCCTGTTCTGGGTGCCCATGGTGATCCTGCCCCTGGTTTTGATCGTGGCCGGCGTGGCCGTGTGGCAAAAGAGGAAAAAGGCCCGATGAACGCCCGGAAGCTCTGGGCCTATCTGCTAGTCCTGTTGGTTGTGGCCGGCGTTTTTATCTTCTCGGAATTTGTTTTTTTAAAGAAGACCGGAGAAAAAGAGACCGCCCCCATACTTAAGGTGACACCCGGGGCGATCGAGGAGGTTCGCTGGCAGCGGGGTGCTGAGGTCATCGAAGTGAAAAAAAACAAGACCTGGGAGATCGTCCAGCCCCTCCGGGCCGCCGCCGACCCCCTGGTGCTGGAAGGGGTGCTGCAGGGCTTGAGCCTTCTGAAAGCGGAGCGGTCTTTTCAGCCGTCCGGCGGGGACCTGGCCGAATACGGCTTGAACCCGCCGCAAACGATCATCAGCTTCTCGGCTCAGGGCCGGCGCCAGGAGGTCCGAATCGGGGCCCAGGCCACGGTGGGGAATGCCCGCTATTTTCAGGCTTCGGGTTCGGAGCCCGTCCATCTGGTCGAGGTTTTTTCCCTGAAAGAACTGGACCGTGACCTGCTGGCCCTGCGGGAGAAGAAGGTTTTTTCCCTGCTGCCGGAACAAGTCGAGAAGGTTGAAATCCGCAGCGGCCCAAATAACCTGGAAATCAATAGGACCGAAAAGGGCTGGACCGATAAAAGGGTTCCGGGCCGGCTGCTCAGCAGGAACAAGGTCGAGTCGTTCGTGGGCGAACTGCTCCGGGTCAAGGCCCGGGCTTTTCTCGACGGAGAAAAAGAAGTTCCCTCCTGGGGGCTGCAGGCCCCGTCCTTGTGGGTCCGCCTGACCGGCGGGGGCGGGAAAACCCAGGAGACCCTGATTGGAGGGGCGGAGACTCCGGACAAGGGGCTTTATGCCCGGAGCTCCCGTTTCTCCCCGGCCCTGATCATCGAGGGGGGTTTGGCCGGGAAGGTCCCGGCCGACCCGGGTGAGTGGGAAGAAAAAGCGACCCCTCCCGGGTCCCCGACACCGAAACCAGCACCCCAGGTAGAAAAAAAGGGATCTTAATGGCCAAGGGAATTTTGAGTTGTTTGAAAAAAAGGGATTTGATCCAGGAGGCCGGGGCCAATCAGGAGGCCCTGCGCCGCCTGGGCCGGGAATATATGAGCCAGGATCGGTTGCTGGAAGCCCTCGAGTTGATGGAAGCGGGCCAGGACCGGGAAGGGTTGGAGGAAATGAGAGAAAAAGGCCTGAACGAGGGGGACCCTTTTCTGTATCGGCAGTCCTGCAAACTGTTAAAGCGGAACCCCGATCCGGCCGATTGGCTTAAAATAGGGGAAAAGGCCCTGGCCGTTGGTCGTTACCAACAGGCCCTGGCGGCCTTCCGGGTCTTGGGCGACGAATCCCGGATCACAGAAATCGAAAGTTTAATCAACGGGCAACACCGGCATGCTGAATCCTAATCACAACCACAATCATAAACGGGATTATTACGAAGTCCTGGGCGT
>JALOOY010000007.1 GCA_025454185.1 Thermodesulfobacteriota bacterium | reverse complement strand
CTTTTCCGGAGGGACCTTGTAGTGGACCAGTCCCATGGATTCCACCAGGCCGTGAGCCATGAGGGCGCCGGTAGACACGACGATATCCAGCCAGCCCCAGTCGATGAGGTCGCAGATGAGGAGCCCCATCTTGGCTACGGACATGGCCCCCGAAAAGGTCCCCACCACCAGACAATCGGGATCGGCCACCATCTCGGCCAGGATATCTCGGGCTTCTCCCAGGGATCGGCCGCTGAAAGCCGTGTGGGACATGGCTTCCAGCAGGGTGGAAAAATCAGCGGCCTGGCGAAGATCCAAGCTGCGTAAGGGGGTCAAACCATCCCGGGACCCGTCATGGAGTTCCCGCCAAAAAGATTTGTTCGTTTCGGTCATCGGCCGGCGCCTTTTTTATACAGGACGGAGGATAATATTTTGAAAAGCAGCTTGGCGGCTATGAACTCCGATTGCCGGGAAGCGGATAGGGGCATCAGTTCACAGAGATCCACGCCGCAAACGGTCCCCTGATCCGTGATCACCCGAACGGCTTCCAGCACCGAAAACCAGGAAAGTCCCCCCGGTTCGGGCGTTCCCGTGCCGGGCAGCAGGCCGGGATCGAAGACGTCCACATCCACCGACAGGTAGATATCCGGGGCGGTCCAGGTCCCCAGGTCGCCTTTAAAGCGCTGCAATCCCTGACCCAGCAGGATCTCTTCGCTGGTGTAAACCCGGATTCCGGCCCGACCCTCCAGGAACTCCTGCTCTTCGCGGGAAAGGCTGCGCAGCCCCAGATGGAAAATGGGGACACCCAGTTCGGCAATCCGTCTTAAGACGCAGGCATGAGAATAGCGGGAGCCTTCCCAGGAGTCCCGCAGGTCGCCGTGGGCATCCAGCCAGCAGAGGACCAGACCGGGGTGGATTTCCAGCAGAGACTCAACCAGCGGCAGGCTTATGGAATGTTCTCCGCCAATGGCGGCCCAAATATGGCGGGGCTGAAGGTAGGGCTTCAGGGCGGCCCGGATGTCCGCGGCCATAAAGTCCGGACCCCGGTGATTGGACGGAATTTCGTTCAACGTCAGACATCGGTAACGGCTGAAAGGTTCCCAGTGCCGCCCTTCATCCCACAACTCTACCTGACGTCTGGCCTGCAACAGGGCCTCGGGACCAAAGCGGGTTCCGGGTTGAAAGCTGGTAGTGGAATCATACGGAATCGGCTGAATCAGGACATCCGCCTGTTCCGGAAGTATTTCGGTTTCATCCAAACCGAGGAAGTTGAGGGTTGGCAAAGGGGGCCCTGTCCGATGTTCTATAAATCCTGGTCCAGAATTTGCGTCAGTAGCCGGGCGGTCAAAGAAGAAAAACAGCGGCCGAGACGACTGTGGTCCACAGTCCGTTGCCCCGGGCCACACAGGTATGGGAAAAGGTGTCGACGATTTTGCCGCTCATCCGGTAGATTTCCCGCCGTTCGTCGTAATCCTTCTGCGGGTCGAAATCGATGCCGAGGGTAGTAGCCAACATGGTGGAGGCCAGGTCTTCGGCAAAGTCCCCCATTTCTTTTTCATTTTCCCCAAAGGCGGAATGTTCGGACAGGTAGCCGTAATGGTATTCGTCCGCCGGGACAGCCAGCCCGATGGAGGCCCCCAGAAGCCGCTCCGGTTCATTGGTGCTGATTTTGGCCAAAACGCAGAAGGTGATCTGCCCGGGCAAAAGTTCGCCTATCCCTTCCTCAAAGGGTATGATTTTACAGTTGGGGGGGAAAATGGATGAGACGTATACCAGGTTGCATTTTTCTATACCGGCATCGCGCAGAGCCAATTCGAAGGATTGTAATTTGGCTTTGTGGCGGCCGATGCCTTTGGTGAAAAAAATTTTTTTGGGTACCAGCCAGGAATTGTTGAATCCCGCCGCCTCTCCAGACTTTTTCCCCTGTTTGGTTATGCTCAATGGTTCGCTCTCCACCCGGATTGAAAAATGCAGCGACCTGATAGCAAAGGCCCCTAAACCGATAAAGGTTAAGATTAAATTTTGTATTTTAATCTTTTTTTAAAAAAAAAGAAATCATAAAAAATCGGGCCTTGGCCTGTCCCCCATCGCCGCCGTTGGCCGGCCCCAGGGCCGGACGGAGGGGGCGGATCATGAACCGGAGGAAAGAGGCCGGCGGGACCCGGCCAACTGGTCGGAGAAAAAATGGATCTGCCGGTAGACCTGGGCATCCTTTTTCAGGCTTTTTTCGACGGCGTTCACGGCATGGATAATCGAAGAATAGTCCCGGTTAAAAGCCCGACCGATGGCTTCCAGCGTCTGATTGGTGAATTGCTTGCTCAGATAGATGGAGAGGTTCCGGGGATACAGATGGCTTCTTTTTCGTGATTTGGACACCATTTCTTCCGGGGTTATCTTGAAATGGCGCCCCACGAGAACTTGGATGTCCTGAATGGTAATTTCCTGCTGCGTGAAAAGATATTTTTTGACCACGGTCTCAGCCAGGGCCAGGTCCGGGGTCTGGTTGAGCAGTATGACTTGGGCTTTGATCCCGGACAGGCAGCTTTCCAACTGCCGGATGTCTTTAAAGGGTTGATCAGCCAAAAATTCCCGCACCGGGATGGTTAAATCAAGCCCCAACCCTTTGGATTTATTTCTGATGATACCAAGACGGGTCTCGAAATCCGGGGGATCGATGCTCCCCAATAATGCCGAACTCAGTTGGGATTTCAGCTTGCCTCCCAGCCGGGGGATGTCTTTGGGGAGATACGAACTGGTAAGGATGATTTTTTTGTTCTCATTCAACAAACTTTCCAGGGTGTAGCCCAACTCGGCCTGGGTGGTTTCCTTGCCGCTGAGAAAATGGACCTCCTCCAGGATGAGGTAATCGCAATGGCGGCGGTATTTGTCCTTGAAGGTCTCCATGCGATTCGATTTCAGAGAAAGGACCATCTCCTGGGTAAAGGCTTCGGCCGACAGATAAAGCACTTTGGCCTGCGGTTTGTGCTTGGACAGGTGGTGGCCCACGGCCTGGGAAAGATGGGTCTTGCCCAAACCATTGGGGGAGTGGAGAAACAACGTATTGTTATAAATATTCTGATCCGTCGCCAGGGCCAGGGTGGCCAGATAGGCAAAACGGTTACTCGGTCCGGTGACAAAATGATCAAAGGTAAATCCCTGCTGGTAGCGCTGCCAATCCGGGCGATCCAATCCGGGCAAAGCGATCTGATGGATACCGGGGGGGGCAACCGTGGCTCGGGAAACGGCAGAAACCTGGAAAGCAAACGCCGTCCGGCCCAATTGCAGATGGGCACTGATCTCCTGGAACAGCGGGAGATATTTTTCCCTGACCCAATTCAATGAAAAAAGATTGGGGCAATTCAAGAGGATATCATCTCCGGAATCCCGGGCCGCCTCCAACGGTTCTATCCACATACGGAACAGATTCTCCGGGAGGCGCCCCCGCAATGCTTCCTTGATTTTCGGCCAGGATGATTCCATTTTGAATAATAAAATTAGTTAGCTAAGGCACTGAAGTCTTAAAAAAATAGTGAAAACGGGTTCCAGGAAAGACACCAAACGGTCCCTCGCCCCGGAGGTCATCATCCGCTAAGGTCCGGGGCCGGTGATATGCTGCTAAAAAATATTAGGGAACTGCCCGTGTATCTTAGAACCGCCGTCAGCGGTGACTGAAATTTTTCAGCTTTAAAAAATTCGGTTGGGTTGGATGGGCCAAGTTTTAGCCAAAGGGCGGCCCACTGTCAAAGGGGAAGGGGCGGATTTTTCAGTTAGCCGGCTTTCTCAATTTCAAATGTCTGAAGCCCTGATGAAATATGACGATTCCGCTGTTGACCGGGCTAAGCGCTTAAAAAGACGTTTCATATCCGAATTCATAGAATATCTAATTTATTGGCCTGGTTAAGAAATGGGAAGGACGGGATGGGCACAGGGCCTTCCCGGGCCGATCTCGGTTTTTCTCTTGTTTTCTGCCTTTTTTAAAGCCTCCCGATAGGAGAATTGGAGAATCTGGATTGGTGCCCGTTTCGATTCGCCCAAAGCGGCTCCAGGAACCCTTTGCGACCCGGGGCTGAACGGGGTTCGCTGTGAAAAGGGGCTTCCCGGCTTCCGGCTGAGAGGGGGAGGTTTTTCCCCTTTGATTCGCTGGGCTTTCCCGGGACCGGCAGATCGGGTTGTAGGGGCAAAAAATTTTACGCCTGAATTTTTTTTAAAACGCCTTCGACGTAAGCGCGAATTTCTTCCAATCGGTGCCGGGAACGGGCCTCAAAGCGCAGGACCAGGACCGGTTGGGTATTGGAGGCCCGGATGAGTCCCCAGCCGTCTTCGAACAGGACGCGGACCCCGTCCACATCCGCTACCGGGTGGCGGGCCGCCAGTTCCTCCCGGGCCCGGGCCACGATTTGGAACTTGGATTCTTCGGGGGTGGACAGACGGATCTCCGGGGTGGCCACCATAGCCGGTAGACCGGCCAGCAGTTCGGGGATGCGTTGGCCCGAAAGGGCCAATATCTCCAATAGGCGCAGGGAGGCATAGACGGCGTCATCGAAGCCGAAATAGCGATCGGCGAAAAAGATATGGCCGCTCATTTCTCCGGCCAGGACGGCCCCGGTTTCTTTCATTTTTTGCTTGATCAGGGAATGGCCCGTCTTCCACATGAGGATCCGTCCGCCCTGGCGGGGTACGTCGTCGTACAGGGTTTGCGAACACTTGACTTCCCCGATGAACATAGCCCCGGGCTGCCGTTTCAGGATATCACGGGCAAAGAGGATCAAAAGTTGATCCCCCCAGATGATGGCCCCCGTATGATCGATAACGCCCAGGCGGTCCCCATCCCCGTCGTAAGCCAGGCCCAGGTCGAGTTTTTCCCGCCGGACCAGATCGATCAGATCGGCCAGGTTTTCGGGTATGGTGGGGTCCGGTTCATGGTTCGGGAAGGACCCGTCGATGTCGCAGTAGAGATCGAAGACCTGGCAACCCATTTGACGGAGAAGGGGCAGGGCCAGCCAGCCGCCAGTGCCGTTACCGGCGTCCAGGCCGACTCGCAGCGGGCGGGGGAGGCTGATGGAGTCTGTCATGAACTTTTGGTAGGCCGGAACGATGTCCCTTTCTTCCCAACTTCCGGTGCCGGAAACAAAGTCCCCCTGTTCCGCGATTTCCCGAATTTGTTGGATATCGGCGCCGAAGATGGTATCGTTTCCGATACAGATTTTGAAGCCGTTGTATTCGGGAGGGTTGTGGCTGGCGGTGATCATGACCCCGCCGTCGGTCTCCAGGGCGCGGATGGCAAAATAAAGGAGCGGGGTGGGACAGACCCCGATGTCCAGCACCCGGCAGCCGGTGGACAGCAGCCCTTCCAGCAGGGAGGTCCGGAAAGAGCCGGAGCTTAGGCGTCCGTCCCGTCCCAAAGCTATCCGGGACCGGCCTTCCCGGAACAGGCGCGTTCCCAGTGCCCGGCCGAGGAGTCGAACCTCGTCCAGGGTGATTTCTTTATCCACCACGGCGCGGATGTCGTATTCTCTGAATATATGGGGCTGCATGGCCTTTCTCCATTTCCAAATCTAACGTTTTTTCCTAAGCAGGATCGAAGGGCTGGGGGAGGCGTTTTCTGAAATGAAAATATAGTCGCCGGTATCTTAGAGTAGAGAAATTTCCCCTTTTTTCTCCAGTACTTCGACTATCTTTTTGACTTCCTGGGACCGCTCCCGGGGGCAGATCAGCAGGGCGTCGGGCGTCTCCACCACTACCAGGTCTTGCACGCCCAGGAGGGCCACCGTTTTACGGGGGCTGAAAACCAGGCAGCCTGTACTGTCCAGGGCCACGGTGGGTCCCTGGAGGCAGTTACCCTGCGCATCTTTAGGAGCCAGTTGATAGACCGCCTCCCAACTGCCCACGTCGTTCCAACCGAAATCACCTTCGAGCATGAGCACGTTGTCGGCCTTTTCCATGACCGCGTAGTCAATGGAGATGTCTTCCATCCGCTCGTAGGCTTTAAGCAGCGCCGGTCCCCATTCCGGGTGGCGGAGGGTACCGGGAAGCCCTTGGATTTCCCGAAAGAGGTCGGGCGTGACGTGAGCCATTTTTTTCAGGATGGCGGCGGCCGTCCAGATAAACATGCCGCTGTTCCAGAAAAAGCCCCCGGCCGCCAGCATGGTTTCGGCTCTGGCGCGGTCCGGTTTTTCATGGAAGGCCCGGACCGCCCAAACCGGGTAGGACCCGGGGAGCGCCTGATTCGGTCCCTTTTCAATATAGCCGTACCCGGTTTCGGGAAAGGTCGGGGTAATTCCAATGGTTATGAGATAATCTCCGGACCGGGCGGCCTCCCCGGCCGCGGTCAAAACCCGGTGAAAATCCGGTTCCCGGGCGATATAATGATCGGCCGGCAGGACGGCCATTACTGCCTCCGGGTCGCGTTCGGCCAGCAGCCGGGCCGCCAGTCCGATGCAGGGGGCCGTATTTTTCCCCAGGGGTTCTATTAAAAGCTGATCCTCGGGGAGGTCCGGCAGCAGATCCCGGATCTGGGGGGCCTGGTCTTTTTCGGTGACCACATAAATCCGCTCCCAGGGGCACAAGGGCCGAATTCGGTCCACAGTTTGCTCCAGGATGGTCTTTTCCCCGATTATATTCAAGAGTTGCTTGGGGTGTTTTTTCCGGCTCCGAGGCCAGAACCGAGTCCCCCGGCCGCCGGCCATAATGACAGCATACATGCCCTACCTCTCAAAATTCGAAACTCGAAATCCGAAATTCGAAACAAATTCAAATCGCCAAAATTCAAATTACTGAAACATCTCCCCCTCCCTCGATCCTGGCGCTGCCGCCGGACAGGCTCCGGGTATCGGGGGGTGGGTGAAGTTCCGGGATTTCCGCATCATCCCGCCTCAGCCGTCCGCTTTTTCCAAAAGGGTGAAATCGCCCGCAGGCGCTCGATGATGGGCGGCAACCGGTCCAGGACGTAGGCGATTTCTTCTTCCGAATTGTAGATGCTGAGGCTGAAGCGGATGGACCCATGGGCTGCCGTAAAGGGCACGCCCATGGCCCGCAGCACATGGGAGGGTTCCAGGGAACCCGAGGTGCAGGCCGATCCCGAGGAGGCGCAAATCCCCAGGTTGCTGAGCAGCAGGAGGATGGATTCTCCTTCCACGTATTCGAAGCTCACGCTCAGTGTGTTCGGCAGCCTGCTCCCCCGGTCGCCGTTGATCAGCACGTTGGGGATACGATCCAGGATGCCCTGCTCCAGCCGGTCCCGCAGGGCCCGCACCCGTTTGTTTTCTTCACCCAGATGGGTCTGAGCCTGGCGGCAGGCCTGGCCCAGACCTATGATGTAGGGGACATTTTCGGTCCCGCCCCGCCGGCCTTTTTCCTGGTGGCCGCCGATGACGAAGGGCGTAAAGCGGGTACCCCGCCGGATGTACAAAACCCCGATCCCCTTGGGGGCATGGAGCTTGTGCCCGGAAAAGGCCAGCAGGTCCACCGGGGTGCGGGACAGATCGATCGGGATCTTCCCCACGGCCTGCACGGCATCGGTGTGGAAGACTGCCCCCCGGGACTTGACGATTTCGGCGATTTCCTCGACGGGGAACTGTACGCCGGTTTCATTGTTGGCCCACATGACGCTGACGATGGCCGTTTCGTCCGTGATGGCCGCGGTCAACTGATCCAGATCCAGCCGGCCTTCCCGGTCTACGGGCAGCAGGGTGACCCGGTAGCCTCTTTTGGAAAGATACGTGGCCAGGTTCAACACGGCCGGGTGTTCCACCCGGGTGGTAATCAGGTGTTTTTTGTCGGGATAGGAATTCAAGGTCCCCCAGATGGCGGCGTTGTCGCTTTCGGTGCCGCAACTGGTGAAGACAATTTCCGCCGGGTCGGCCTGGATCAGGGCCGCCACCCGGCTGCGGGCTTCCTGGACCTCCTTGGCCACCTGTCCACCGAAATAATGCATACTGGAAGGGTTGCCGTAATAGGTGGAAAAATAGGGCAGCATGGCCTCCACCACCTCCGGTGCGGTCCGGGTGGTGGCGTTGTTATCCATATAAACGACCTTCACGGTTTTACCTCCTCCACCGTAATCTCCGGGGTGACGAATTCCTTCAGCTTCAATTCCACGTAGTCCTTGAGCGTTACCTCGGCGGCCCGGCAGGAGGAGCAGGCCCCGCGCAGGGCCACCAGCACCTTGTTGCCGTCGATATCGATCAGGTCGATGTCGCCGCCGTCCGCCTTGAGGGCCGGCTTGATTTCCCGCTCCAGGGTTTCCTCGATGAGCTTCATTTTGCGGATATTGGTCAGGGCCGGCCGAGGGGGCCCTTCCGCCGGCCGGGCCTCCCGTTCCTCTTTCAGTACCCGGGCCAGCAAGGCCTCGATTTTATCATGACAGGTTTCACAACCCCCGCCGGCCTTGGTATAATTGGTCACCTCTTCCCGGGTTTTTAAACCATTTTCTCGGATCACCCGCTCGATCTCCTTGTCGGTGACGCCGAAACACTCGCAGACGATTTCCCCCTCCTGCTGTTTGGGTATGGTCCGGCCCCGGTAGTTGGCGATGGCGGCCGACAAGGCCTGTTCACCCAGCACCGAACAATGCATTTTTTCCTTGGGCAGCCCCCCCAGGAAGGCGGCAATATCCTTATTGGTCAATTTTTCGGCCTCTTCCAGGGTCTTACCCTGGATCAGTTCGGTAAGGGCCGAAGAAGAAGCGATGGCGCTGGCACAGCCGAAGGTCTGAAACCTGGCTTCCTTGATCCGTTGGTCTTCGTCCAGCTTGAAGGTGAGACGCAGGGCATCCCCGCAGGCCAGAGAACCGACCTCCCCCACCCCATCCGGGTTTTCCACCTCGCCGATATTCTTAGGATTTTCAAAATACTCTTTTACTTTTTCCGTATAATCCCACATGGTTGGGTCCTCCAATAATAAATTCGAAAATTCGAATTCATTATTTAAAAAATGAACCGGTTGATTTTCTTCAAGCTTCGGGAGTGTAACCCCGCTGGTTTAATGCGTATACTGCACCAGCTCGATCAGCACCCCGTTGGTCCCCTTGGGATGCAGAAAGGCGATCCGGGCCTCGTGGGCCCCCCGGCGGGCCTGCTGGTCGACCAGGGGTACACCCTTGGCCTTCAATTCGTCGAGGGCCTGATCGATATCCTCTACTTCGAAGGCCAGGTGATGAATGCCCTCGCCTTTTTTGTCGATGAATTTGGCCATGACCCCCTCGGGGTCGGTCGATTGCACCAGTTCCACATTGGTCTGGCCAATGGGCACGAAGGCAATTTTCAGTTCGCCGAGACGTTCCTCCCGGTCGACCGGAAGACCGAGCATGTCCTGGTAAAAGATTTTCGAGGAGTCGGCATCCTTGACGGCTATCCCGATGTGGGCGATGCGTTTGATCTTCATGGGGTCGTTCCTCCCGCGGCGTAGTTGGGATGGGTTACCCCACCCCTATGGGGAAACAAAGTTCACCACGGCCATTGTATTCAATTTATTGTTTTTTTTCAACCGGAAACCCATCGTTTCCCAATGAAGTTCGCGGACGATCCCGGGCAGCAAAACTTGACAAGGGACAAATGGTTGTTTAAAATTCATTCAAAAAAGGAAGACCAAAGGTAGTTTATGGATTTTAATCGGAAAAATCCCTATGCGCCGCGGGTGGTATCCCGACCCCGGCCCCGGGCTCAATATGATCAGTTCGAGGCCAGTGCCCTGTATTGTCCAAAATGTCGACAGGCCATGCCGGTCCGGAAAAGGCTGCTCCTGGTCCTGCCCGAGGGAGACAAATATGAATACCTCTGTGCGGCCTGTTCCACCACCGTGGGCGATAAGATCGAGCGGGACACGGAGGGGATCCATCTGGTCCAATCCTGATTAATCCCCAATCCCTTGCTTCCCCCAGGCGGATGAAAACGTACCCGGGCCTCCGCAAAAAGACCTCCGCTCTGGCGTTGTTGTTTCTGGCGCTGACCCTGCCGGGCTGCAGCCCCTCCTGGCTGGCGGAGCCCCTCACCCGCTACCTGCAGAAAACCACCGGCCTGACGATCAGGGTTCAGGAAACAGATTGGACCTTACGGCCTGTAAGCCTGATCCTGAAGAACATCGTCCTAGAGCGCCGGGGACCTGATTTCAAGGTCGCCCTGTCCTTGGACCGTCTGGCCGTTTATCCGGGCTGGAAGTTTTCCGCCCGGTTCCCCTTCTTCCCCCGGTTTCATATCGAGCGTCTCGAGGCGGATCGGCCTCGGGGTGAACTTCGGTTTAAAAGCCGGGAAACACGCACCGATTGGCGCGCCTGGTTCAAGAAAATCCCTCCTGTCCATAATCTGGCCATCCGCGGTTGGAGCGGAGAAATTGCAGCGGGCCAGCGTGTTTTCCACTTTCCGGCCGGGGTAGACTTGTCCGGTTCCTATTTCCCCGAAACCGGGGTGAGGTTGAAAGTCCAATCCGGATCGACCCGGGGGACCCTGTCCCGGGACCTTACCGTGGCGATGGCCGAGGTTCGGGGGGAGGTGCTTCTGGGCCCGGCGGATCATCAGCTTTCCTGGAAAGGGCGGGTTGATTTTTCCGGGGCGGAGGTCCGGACCAGCCGGCTGCGGTTGGCCGGTTTGGTCGGCGGATGTTCCTGGGAGGGCCGGGGGCAAAGCCTGGATATCCGCGACCTGGAAGCGCGCCTTTCCGCCTTCCGGGGAGGGGGACCTGGATACGGGATAGCAGGAAAGGGAGAGCTGGTCGTTCGGGGCACAGTCCGTTGGGACCCGCGGGAGCAGCCAGGGGTGATCATTCCGTCCTTGGTTCTGAACCTGGCCGAAGCCCTGGTCGCCCTGGAACAAGGGGAGCAGCGCTGGAAGGGCCGGCTTTCGGGAGAGCTCGAACTGGCCGGTTCCCTGAACCATCCGCGTCTGCAAGGTCAGGTCCGGCTGGCCGAGGTCCAGGGAGAGCTGCCGGCCTTTCACGTGAGGGGGCTCCAGGCCCTGGTCCCCGTGGGGGGGACCTATCCCAACCTATCTCTGACCGGGGTGGAAGCCAGGGCCGACGATGTCCTCTGGCGGAGCGCGGCCTTCCTCCTGCGGCTGACCCAGCCGGAAGCGCATTTTTCAGCCAAGGTCCTGGAAGCGGGCCGGCGCCTGTCCCTCCCGGAGATCCGGCTGGTCAGCCGGGAGTGGGGGGCCTTGACCGGGACCCTGGAATTCGACCGCAGGACCGGCATGATCCCGAATGGGTCGGCCGAATGGGCCGGCTTGCCGCTGGGCAGCCTGCTCGGGTTGTTTCACCCCGCTGGGCCCCCGGCAGACTCGCTGCAGGCCCTGCTGCAGGGACGGGTAGCCTGGCGGAGAGAAAAGGTAGGCGCCCCCTGGGACTTCCGGGTTGACCTGGATACCCCGGGTCTGACCGGACCGGGGGAAGGCGCTCCCTGGGGCCTGAAGGACCTGGGGGGCCGGCTTCAGGCCCGGCTTACCTGGGATCCCGCTAAGGGGGAATGGTCCGGCGAGGGAAGACAGGACCTGGACCGGGGACGGGTTTTCGGAAAGCCGGGCCTGATACAATGGGGGAAATACCCCCTGGCCCTGGACTGGAGCGGCAGGCTTGAGACGGCTGGAAAAATCAAGTCCCTGGAGGGGCGGGCCCGGGGCACCTTCGCCCCTGCGGGACCCTGGGAAGTCTCCGGTCACCTGGACTGGGGGGCCGGGGATTGGAAATATGAGGCCAGGCTGTCCGCCGACCAGGTCGCACTGGGGAAATTCTACCGTTTTTGGCGCGAATCGAATACCGAAACATCGACCAAGGTTCCGGGGGCGGACCTTCAGGGGACGGTGGCCGCGGACATTACTCTGGTCGGGAACCGGAAGGGCGGGGGGCTCCGGGGGAGACTGCTGGGCACGGACCTAAGAGCTGCCGGGGTTGAATCCGTCTGGGACCTCCGGGTGAAAAACCTGGATTTGCCCCTGCGTTGGGCCTTTGGCGAACCGGCGGACCTGAAACCGGAAGAGGCCGTGGCCGGGAAAATGGTCCTGGAGGAGATCCAGACACCCTGGATCCGGGTTGGGGATCTGGAAATTCCGATTCGGGCCTGGCACGATCACTATGAAATTCCGGGGACCCTGACCCTGCCTTTCCGGGGCGGGGAGCTTCTCCTGGACACCCCGGCTTTATCCTGGCCTGCAGGTCTGCCCACCCTGGAAGCCGGGCTGACAGTAAAGGGAGTGGCTTTGTCCGCCTTTTTCCCCACCAGTCCGGTGGAAGGGTCGGTGCAGGGGGACCTGGGTCGGATACGCCTCGATCCCCGGAGGGGAACAGGGCCGGGGAACCTGACGGCCCGGGTGTTTGACGGCTGGGTGGAGGTTCGTGATTGGGTCGTGGATCAACCTTTCAGCGCGGATCGACGGCTGCAGACCACCGTGGTTTTTGACTATATCAACCTGGAAAAAGTGACCCGGCTTTTTTCCTTCGGGCACATCAGCGGCAAACGAATTAACATAAAGGCCGTGGAGAACGTCAGTCTGTTGGGGACCGGTTTCGAAAAACCGGGGGAATTGCAGAAGGGGATCAACCGCTGGTTCCAGGATTACGCCTATGAAGAAATCGGCTTGAGCTGCCGTCTGGCCGATGATATCTTTACCCTGCGGGGAACCATAGGGGCAGGCGGCACCGAGTACCTGGTCAAGAGCCCCGGATTGTACGGGATCGATGTGATCAACCGCAATCCGGAAAATGCCATATCTTTTTCCGACATGCTGGAGCGCCTCAAACGCATCCGGTCAAAGAAAGAACCGGGAGGAAGCCATGATAGCCAATAAGTTTCGTTTTATGCTGCTTTTTGGAGTGTTTACCGTTTTTCTTTCCTGCGTCACGGTCAATGTCTATTTTCCGGCCAGGGAGGTGGAGAAAAAGGCCGGAGACATCGTGGACGACATCCGGAAGAATACGGACGCCGCCCCGGCCCCGGCCGGCCCCCAAAGCTCCTGGAAAGAAGGATTCTACGGGTATTGGTTGAACGGGAACCTGGCCTGGGCCCAGAAAGCGGACAGCCCGGCGGTTCAGTCCCTCAAGAAGCAGTTGGCCGAGCGCTTTCCCAAACTGAAGCCTTTTTATCAAAAAGGGACTGTCGGGGAGAACAACAAGGGCTTCGTGGAGCTGCGCAACGGGGGCTTGGCCCCGGCCGAAAAATCAGAACTGAAAGGGCTGATCGAGGCGGAAAACCGCGACCGCCAGGCCCTTTACCAGGAGGTGGCCAGGTCCATGAACATTGCCCCGGACCAGATCGTGAAGGTGCAGCGAATTTTCGCTGACAAATGGCAGCAGTCGTCGGTCTCGGGGTGGTGGATCCAGAAGGAAGATGGAAGGTGGGTGCAGAAATAACTTGGAAATTCGAAGATATTCGAAACTAACGGCGATATTAAACTTAGGGGTAAATCCCGGCAACACCTCGTCATGCCGGTGAAAACCCTTCGATAAACTCAGGGCCATGAGCTTCGTCGAATGGCCGGCATCCAGGGGGGAATGGACCCTGCCCCTGTCCCGCCGCCGGCGGGAGGGCCTTCGCCAGGATGACCAGAATACGCGGTTATAATTACGAAATGGAGCACTAAGTCTTCAGGGCCAGTTCTTGAATCAGCGTGTGGGCGAATTGGAGCAGGAAGGCCTCCTGGGCGGGATTGGCGTACTCGATGCATTCGCAGCGGAATTTGTTCCGGGCCCGGACCAGAAACTCAAATTTGACGAAATCCTTGCCGGTCTCAATGGCCAGGTAGTGGGGACCGCAATCCCGGTGCTCCCACTGGGTGGGGCTCAGCAGGTCCGGGGGGAGGGCCAGCCAATATATATCCGTCATGCCCGTGGCCTGGGTCCGTTCGGCCAAGTAGGCCCGACCCCGCTCCATATCCGCTTTGCCGATTTCATCGATCACGTACTGCCTCATGGGGTTTCGGCCTCCCGGTCCAGTTTCTTGCCCTGGACATAGGCATCCCACACGCCGTAAGCCCAGAAGGCGAT
>JALOOY010000317.1 GCA_025454185.1 Thermodesulfobacteriota bacterium | reverse complement strand
AAAGGAAGAGGCAAATGAAGACCACGAGAGATTTATTTTTAATACTGGCGGCGTTGTTGGCCGCGATCATGGCGGCGGCGCCGGCGGGAGCACAAACACAGGGAAACGAGGCCAAGTCCATCCTCAAGGCCATGGCGGATTACGTAGGGGGCCAGAAAACAATCCAACTCACTTTTGACAGTGCTATCGAAGTCATCACGCCGCAACTGGAGAAAATCCAGTTCACCAATTCGGGTGGGGCGCTGTTGCGCCGTCCGGAAAAGCTGCGCGCCTTCCGGACGGGCGGCTATGCGGATGTGGAACTGGTCTTTGACGGCAAGACCGCCAGCGTCCACGGCAGAAATATCAACGGCTATGCGCAGTTCGAGGCTCCGGGCACCGTGGACCGGTTGATCGAAGCCTTGCGGGCGGGTCACGGCATCGCGCTGCCGGGCGGGGACCTGCTCCTCTCGAATTCGTACGATGCGCTCACGGCCGGGGTCCAGGAAGCTAAGCACATCGGCCGCGGCGTCATTGACGGCGTGATGTGCGAGCACCTGGCCTTTCGCAACTTCGATACGGACTGGCAGATCTGGGTGGAGGTGGGCGAGAGACCCGTTCCGCGTAAACTGGTAATCACCAGCAAGACCCTGAACAGCGCGCCGCAGTATACGCTGCAGGTCAAGAGTTGGAAGACAGGTGTCGAGCCGGCTCCGGAGGCGTTTTCGTTTGTTCCGCCGGCCGGGGCGAAAAAGCTCGCCCCCGATGCCCTCATCGAACTCGACGAACTGCCGCCGGCGGCAGCGGAAGGAGGAAAATAATGAAACACAAATTGGTTAGAACCCTGCTCGTATTGGGCCTGGCTGTTGCCGGGTGGCTTTGGAACGGTGAAATCTGGCCGACCTCGAAAGGATTTATGGCAACCGTCGCGGAGGCGATCGTCGGCCGACCGGCGACGCCGGTCAGCTATGCCGGTGTGGCCCGGCGTTCCACCGTTGGGGCCGGCGCGCCGGGTGTAGGTGTAACCCCCGGAGTCGGCGTAGGAGCGCCGGGTGTGGGCGTGGCTCCCGGCGTCGGGATTGGAGCGCCGGGCCCCGGCGTGGCCCCCGTGAACCTGGGCGGACCTGTGAATCGAGTCGGGGTGCGCTGAAAAAGGTTTGCTGTTCAGTCAGCTTTGCGGACCGATCGGGCTTAGATGGCAGGGCGCCCGCGGTGATGGCGCCAAACTCGGGCCGTACCCCAGGGCTCCCTCTCCCCACGCGGCCTGCGACGAGCTCAGCCGAGTCGGAGAGGGGCTTCGGCGTGAGCCCCTCGAAAGGCTCAGCCGAACGTTGGGGTGAGGGGGATAACCGTAGTTCAAGGTTATTTTAGCACTGTAAGGAATTTCCGGATGGCCAAGCTAACCCAACCCAAAAAGGAGACCAAAACTATGAACACCTGGAAAAGACGGATCGCCTCGTCCTGTTTCGCCCTTGGGGTGCTGGCCCTGCTGTTGGCCGTTACGGAAGAGGCCCGGGCCCAGACGGCGGCGGTGGATCCCGCCGCTGTGCAAGTATTAAAACGGATGACCGATTTTCTCGACGGATTGCAGCAGTTCAGCGTGAATACGCACAGCATGATCGAGGAGTTGCACGTTTCGGGGCACCGGGTGGATTTCGACCTTTCGGCGAGTGTGACCGTCAAGCGGCCGAACAAGCTGCGCGCCGTGCGCACCGGCGGATTGATGGACCAGCGCTTCTTCTATGACGGCCGGACTCTGACCTTGTACAACCCATCCCAGAAGGTCTACGCGACCCAGCCGGCGCCCGACACGATCGAGAGGATGATCGACTTCGCGCGCGAAACGGTCGGAATCCTGCTCCCCTCCGCCGATCTGCTCTACCGCAATGCCTTTCCGCTGCTGATGCAGGATGTGACCCTGGCGGTGTTGGTCGGCAAGCCGGTCGTAAACGGGGTCAAATACGATCACCTGCTCTTTAGCCGCCAGGGTGTCGATTTCCAGGTCTGGGTGGCCGAAGGCAAAAAGCCATTGCCGGCCAGGTACATCGTCACCGAAACGGACCACCCCTTACGGCTGAGCATCTCCACGACCTTGAAAGACTGGAACATTTTCCCTGCCGTGGATGATGCCCAGTTCAAGTTCGTGCCGTCCAAGGGGACCCAGGCGATCCCTTTCATGCCACTCGAAACAACCGGCGGGATCAGCCGCTGAACCCGATAGGAGGGAAACCATGAAACCGATACGCAAGATAACAGGAGCCGTCATTATTCTTTTTTTGATGGGTATCGCGGACCTACCGAAGTTGTCCGAGAAACTAGTGCCTGAAGCGCAGGCGTTCCGCGGCCGAGGGGCAGCCTTCGTCGTCGGTGCCGCGGTCGGGTCCGCAGGATCATCAGCGGCTGCGGCCTCGGCCTCGGCATCCCAGCAGCAGGCGGCGTCGGCACAGTATCAGGCCGCGGCAGCCCAGCAGCAGGCGGCAGCGGCTCAACAGCAGGCGGCCATTGAAAAAGAGAAGGCAGCAGCGGCCCAGCAACAGGCCGCGTTAGCCCAAAAACAGGCGGCAGCAGCCCAGCAACCGGCCGTCGCCGCCGGTCAACCGTTGCCGCTGGGGACGGTCGTTTCCGCCCTTCCCGGAGGATGTGTTTCCACCCCGTCGGGCGGGGTGAATTATTACTACTGCGGCGGCAACTTCTATCAGGCCATGTATCAGGGAAGCACCTTGGTATATGTAACGACGAAACCGAAGTGACAACCCTGACCTAACCCCGCAAACGGGCCGGAATGGCCGCTAGGGCCTGTTACTTTTTTATTGAAACCTGAGGAGGACGTGATGCGGTACTTTGCGGCTATTTTATTTTTGGCGGTGCTGACAGCCGCGGTCACCAGGCTTTATGACAACCTGGATTTCCAGCGCGCCGTGCAGGCCTACCTGCTGGCAATCCCGGCTGTGAGTCAAGCGGCCAACCGGAATGAAATTCTTAAATTGGGCCCGGCGAACAGGACGGTCCCCATCTTTGAGAACCGGATGGATTCGAAGTCCATCTTCCTACAGCCCGACGGAAGCCTGGTTCGACAAGACCTGGCGGCCCGGTGAAATCGAGTTGCTGCAGTAGGATTGCCTGGTAATCGGCCAGGGGGGGTGCTGCGTCAGGAGCGACCTCCTGCAGCCGCTGCCTGCCCTCCATGAGCGGGTGCCACCCGTACACGAGCGAGACCAAGAAACTGCCCAGGCGCGAGTCTCCGTCCCCGCTGTCGTTGACGGTCGACTTGTAGCCGAAGGTAAGGTTCAGGTTGTTATGGAGCTTGCAGCCGAGCGTGAGTCCGCAGCCAAAATTGTTGAGCCTTTCTCCCGCGACGCCGTTGATGCTTGCCTGGCCGCCATAGTACCAGGCGGCATCGAGGGACCCCCAGAAGCTCTCGGTGAAGTCCCGCGTCAGGTGGGCGAGTTGGAACAGGGGATCGGTCTTCAACGTTTGTCCCCCTTGCCAAGGGGCTTGTATCCCCAGCGGAACTTCCAGTCCCCCTGCCGCACCGCCCGGTTGCCGAAGCTTTCCCCAACCAGGTAGTCCTGCTCCGTCCGTGGCGACTCCGCCCGGCCCGCCAGCACCGGTCTACAAACGTTTATCCGGGAGTACCACCCGGCCAAGGAACTGGTTGTCTGCAACGAACGCTTTCCCCGGATGCAGGAGGGGATTGGTATTTTTCCCTGGCCTGATTTCCTGAA
>JALOOY010000316.1 GCA_025454185.1 Thermodesulfobacteriota bacterium | reverse complement strand
GCGTGGTCCGCGGCCCGCATGATCTTCCAGCCTTCCGGCGTTTCCCAGGCCAGGGGTTCACGCTCCACGGCAGCGATAACCTTGTCGTTATCCGTGGTCCCAGCCCTTTCTACCGCCGCCTTGATGAAGTAGACCCCGGCATAGGTCTCCTGGGCCATGTAGTCGGGATACTCCTTGAAACGCTCCAGATACGTTTTTACAAAATTTCGGTTCAACGGTGTGTCCGGGGTGGTAAAAAAATAACGGGAAGCCACGTAGACCCCGTTGGGCATCCCCTTACCCAAGGGTATCAGGGTCTCCAGAGCCGCCCCGTCGGTAAAGGCGAATTTTACCGTGTTGAAGATCCCGGTCGGCAAGGCCTGTTGGACGAAGTTGACCGCGTCATTGCCCCAGAGGGAGGCCCAGACCGCGTCCGGTTTGGCCGCGAGGATCTTCTGGATGAAAGGCGTAAAATCTTTCTCCAGCAGTTTGGGCCAAAGTTCCCCCACCACTTCCACCTCGGGCTTCAACTCCTTCAGTTTCCCGATAAAGGAATTCCAGGATTCCTTTCCATAGCTGTAATCGGGGCCGATGTTCATCCAGCGCTTATAGGGTTTGCCGGCCACGAAATAAGCGCCGGCCCGGGAGTGCATCATGGCGTTGCTCAGGGTGCTGAACAGATAAGGATTGAACTGGGCGTCGGTCAGTGAATTGGCCGCCGACTGGGTCAGGACCAGGATCTTCTTGTGCTCTTTGACCACATCGGCCAGGGCCGCGGCCACGGCGCTGGAGGTGGGGCCGATGATAAAGTCGACCCGGTCCTCGCTGATGAACTTTTTGACGATGCGGACGCCCTCGTCCGCCTTCAGCTTGTCATCCTCGAAGAGGGCCTCCACCTTCCTGCCCAGGATGCCGCCCCGGGCGTTGATTTCGTCGAGGGCCATTTGCACGGCCTGCTGCCCGTGCTTTCCGTACCCGCCCATCGGACCGGACATGATGAAGACCACGCCGATCTTGATCGACTTCTCCGCGGCCAGGGTCGGACCGGACCAGCCCATAACCAGCCAACAGGTAAACGCCACTACCATTACGACCATCCGTTTTGCCATCTCTAATCCTCCTTTTGTTTTTTTTACTGCTGCATCCCGGAATAGCGCACCACCATCTGACACCATGACTGACAGGGAATCGAAACAGGCAAATTAGGCTCCCCCGGATCCTGTCCGGGACCGGGGTTTTTCTTTTTCCGCGACCATTCTTTCCGGAGGACGGGCAAAGAAAACTGCCGCCGTGGCCAGCAGGCTGGCTCCGGCGAACAGGGTAAAGGCGATCCGGTAATCCTGGGTCGCATCGAAGATCAACCCGGCCAGCAGGGGGCCGAAGGCAGCGCCGGTCATGGAGAACAAGCCGGAAAGGCCGGAGACCGTACCGAAGGAAACCATGCCGAAGCACTCGCCGATCAGCAGCGACTGCATCATGACGATCCCCCCCATGGTCAGCCCGAAGGCCAGCGTGCCCAGGTAAAGGACGGCTTCCTGGCGGTAATAGGCCATGAGTAAAACGGCCCCGCCCTGCACCAGAAAACAAAACATGGTCAGGTAGCGCTTGTCGGAGCGGTCGGCCAGGGGGCCCAGGAAAAGACGGCCGATGATGCTGGCCCCGGTCGTCAGACTGACGGCCGCGGCCGCCCCGGAAGCGCCCAGGGTCTGGCTCAAAAAGGAAACCTGGTGGACCAGGAAGGCGATCTGGCCGCTCAGGGCCAGTAAAAAGGCGGTTACGATGGCCCAGAAGGACCGGGTTCGCAGGGCCTCGGCCCGGCCCCAGACCCTGATCTGAGAAGCGTAGGAGACCCGGTCCCCCCGGGCCTTGCGGTTCTCCGGGAGGGACCGGTCCCCATCGGGGAACTGGCCGATATCCGACGGCCGGGATTTCACGACCAGCAGGGCGATGGGAATGACCACCACCCAAAAAATCGCGCCCAGGATCGGCAGGGAGGTCGACAGCCCCCCATGGGACGTCAAATAAACGGAGAACGGCACCAGCACCATGCCTCCCAGGCTCAGGCCGGTCATGGTGATCCCCAGGGCGTAGCCCCGGCGGCGTATGAACCAGTTGGCGATCAGGGTATTGACCGGGATCAGGGAAGTGCCGGTCCAGCCGATAGCCATGAGCAGGTACACGGCAAAAAACTGCCAGAGCTCCGTCACCCGGCCAAGCAGAAAAAACCCGATCCCGATGGTGGACGATCCCCAAATCAGAACAGGCCGGGGGCCGAACCGGTCGATCAGCCGGCCCACCACCATGCCCATAAGACCGGAAACGGCGAAGTACATGGTTACGGCGGCGGAGATGGCGCCTTTGGACCAGCCGTACTGGACCTGCAGCGGGTCCAATATGGCCCCATGGCCGTAAAACCCGATCCCGGAAGAAACGAAGAGGATGGCCGTCCCCCCCCAGATGATCCGCCAGCCGTAAAAGGGCCGATCCGGTTTATGGGGCAATGGGGGCCTCGGCCTGTAGTTTGATGATTTGGGTTTGGACACGGTCGCCATCATTGGATAGGACGGGTTTATGAAGAGGCCGTCTTAGTGTTGCTTAATTCAGGTTTATTCGTTATTCTTAAAAAAAACAATATATAAATTGTTTTTGGGGAGGGCCGAATGTCAGGGGGAGACCGATTAATGAAAATAGCACACAGGGCGGGCGCCCTATTCTGTATCCTGGTTCTGGCTGCGGGCTGTGCCCATGACCCCGGAAGCGCCGGCGCCGGCACCGCACTTTCGGATTTTCAAAAAATCCTGCGAAAAAACGAGCTGGTGGTGGGCATGACCGGCAAACAGCCCCCGCTCAACATGAAAAGTAAGGAGGGGGTTCTCATCGGCCTGGAACCGGCGCTGGCCCGGGCCATGGCCGGTGCCATGGGGGTAGCCCTAAAAATCGAGCTGATGGATTTTTACGAGCTTTTCCCGGCCCTGGAGTCCGGGCGGGTGGACATGGTCATGTCCGGCATGACCATGACCCCGAAACGTAACCTGCAGATGGCCTTTGTGGGACCCTATTTCGTAACCGGCAAGTCGTTGCTGACCAAGGCCGATCATATCGCTAAATGTCAAGAACTCTGCGACATAGACAGCCCGCAGACCTCCCTGACCTTTTTGAAAGGCTCCAACAGTCAATTTTTTGCCGAAAAGATAATCCCCAAAGCCCGCATGATCCCGGCCCGGGATTACGATGAAGCCGTCAACCTGGTATTGGAAGACAAGGCGGACGCCCTGATCGCCGACCTGCTGACCTGCCTTTTAGCCCTGGCCCGTCATCCGAACCGGGGACTGCTGACTTCCCTGAAAACATTTACCTTTGAACCGCTGGGAATCGCCCTGCCGGGGACCGACCCCCTGCTGATCAACTGGACCGAGAATTTCCTGAAAATAATTCAGGGCACGGGTGAATTGAAGAAGCTGTCCGAGTTCTGGATCAAAAACGAAGTATGGCTGCAGGAAAAAGCCGAACCGACCCATGATCTTTAAAGCGGCCCCCGGACGGTCTCCTTTCACTCTTTTCCCGCCGGCCTCCACTTTCCCGCTTTAAACCGCCAGGCGGCCAGCCAGATGCCGGTGGGCCCCAGGGCCAGGGGGAAGGCCAGCAGCCAGGCCAGGGGCAGGCGGACCAGCCACATGGCCGCCGAAATGACGTACAGGGGGGTCCGGGCGTCACCGGCCCCCATGAAGCTGCCTGACAAGGCCAGACTGACGGCCATGAAAGGTTCCGCGTACATATTGATTTTCAGGTAACGCACGGTTTCGCGAAGGACCAGGGGGTCGCTGGTCAATAACCCGGAGAGAACCTCCGCCAGGCCGTAGATGACCGCCGCCAGCAGCCCCAGCGCCAGGGCCCCCACACCGGCAGTCCGCCAGGCCAGGCGGGCGGCCCGGTCGGCCAGTCCCGCGCCCAAATTCTGCCCCACCATGACCGACGCCGCCATATGGAGGGCAAAGGCCGGCAGATAGATGATGGCCTCCAGGCGCAGACCGTTGGCAAAGGCCGCCAGGGCGGTAATGTTCTCCCCGCCCATGCGCCCCAGCAAGTTGTAGAGCACTACACTGCCGGCGTTCCAGGAGAGCTGCAACAGGGCCGCCGGCCAGCTCCGGGAAAACAGGACCCGAATGTACTGCCCGTCGAGCCGGAAGGGGGGGCGGAAAACCGGACGCCAGGCGGGATGCCCTAACAGGAGAAAGGTGAGCAGGGTGCCTACCAGGAAAGAAATCGCCGTGGCCAGGGCGATTCCCGGATACCCCCATTCCGGGAAAGGGCCGTACCCGAAGACCAGGGCGAAATCCAGGAAAATATTCAGCCCGCTGACGACGGTCATGACCAAGAGGGGCTTCAAAGGCTCCCCCCGGGCCCGGAAAACGGCGCCGGAGATGATCAGAAAATAATTGGGCCCCAGGGCCAGGGCAAAAATGCGCAAGTAAAGGATGGCGATATCCTGAATTTCCGCCGGGAAACCGCCGGCCCGCACGATCCACTGCGGGGCCGTAATTCCGCCCAGGCTGAGCACCAGGGCCGTCAGAATTCCGAAGAGGAGGGATTGTTGGGCCATGTGGAGCAGTTCCCCGGGTTTTTCGGCCCCGCTGGCCTGCGAAACGAGGGAAACCGTGCCGATCCCGATGGCATTGGCCAGGATGATGAGCAGGAAATAAAGCTGGGCAATATACCCGATGGCGGCCTGGATTTTGGAGCCGATCAGGCCCGCCACGTAGACGTCGGTGACCCCTACCAGGAAATTGCAGACCATGATCAGAAGCATGGGCCAGGCGTTTTCCCAGATGCTGCGATAGGGATTCCCGGTCAGCGTGGCTTGTAGTGTGGAACGGAAAGTATAGGGCATTGGGGTCAATAATCAGCAGGTAATACAGCCAAAGTAAAAAACCCTTTTGTCCGGGGTAAGGGAGTGCCGGACTCCAATTCTATTGACTTTCGGCCGGTGAGAATTAAAATAATCAAACGGTAACATATAATAATATTGAAAGTGGTTTTTCTTTGGCGTACCGCCGCAGGCCCATAGGCGTAAAATTTAAAAAGGGTGGCGTTGCGTACCCGTCAGGCTGGACTTGATCCAGCATCCATCCCGCCGGAGGCGGGACTGGATCCAGGCCTACGCCGGGATGACAGACTGTTCAGAAAACCAACTTTTGCCTCAAAGAATTTTTTTATTTATATCTTTCCCCAACCCATTGCACAAGGAGGATTTATGAAAACCCGGTCTGTTGTCGCATTGTTTTCCCTGTTATCGGTATCGATCTTCGTGATCATGGGCGCCTTCACCCATTCCTGGGCCGCCACCCCGGCTCTGGAGGCTAAAAAAGTGGTGGAAAACAGCCGTTATTCCCTGGAAGCCTTCATGACCGATCCCGCCAACAAGGAATTCCAGAACCTGATCAAAAAAGCCCAGGGCCTGTACATCACCCCCTCTCTGCTCAAGGGGGCCTTTGTGGTGGGCGTCTCCGGAGGCAGCGGGGTCCTGCTGATCAAGGATAAAAATACCGGGAAATGGATGGGCCCGGCTTTCTACACCCTGGGCGGAGCCAGCTTCGGCATCCAGGCCGGCGGAGAGGCCTCGGAGGTGGTGCTCCTGATCATGACCGAGCGAGGCGTAAAATCTTTCATGAAGACCAACTTCAAGCTGGGCGCCGACGTGGGGATCGCCGCCGGCCCCGTGGGCGGCGGGGTGGCGGCCGAGACCGCCAACCTGAGCGCGGACATCCTCAGCTTTTCCCGTTCCAAGGGCCTCTTCGGCGGGGTATCCCTGGAGGGGGCGGTGGTCAAGGTACGGGGTGCCTATAACGAGGCGTATTACGGGAAGAAACTTTCTCCTTCCCAGATCCTGATCGGCGGCCGGGCGACCAATGCTCATGCCCAAGGACTGCTCGAGGAGATCACCAAGGCGACAGGAGAGAAATAGCTTCAGTACGAAAACAAAGACGAACATCGAACATCGAATTCAGGTGGAC
>JALOOY010000315.1 GCA_025454185.1 Thermodesulfobacteriota bacterium | reverse complement strand
CATGCCGCCCATTCTTTTCCTCCCTTTTCAAAAAGTCATCCCGGCAGACGGCCAACGGACCCTATTGGAACTGGCCCGGGAGCTGGGGGTGCCGCTACAGGCAGTCTGCGGTGGGAAAAAACTCTGCGGCCGCTGCCGGGTCGTCATTGAAGGAACCGGTGAGTTGCCCTCGCCCACGGACCGGGAACGGGAGGTTTTGGGAAATTTGGTCGAGCAGGGCCACCGGCTGGCCTGCGAAACGGTTCTATCCGGCGAGGCCCGGGTGTACATTCCGAAAAAAAGTTGGATTCTGCAGCCGGTTATCCTGACCAGCGACGGGTTTAGCGACATTCCGGTTCGCCTGCGTCCCGCAAGCGAACCATATCCCCTGAAAGTGCCCGAACCGGGATTGGAAAGGTTGGTTGCCGACAGGGAAAGGGTTCTGGAGGCCCTGGCGGCCGACTACGGGCTAAAAAATATAAACACCGACCCGTTAGGCCTAAGCAATCTGCCGTCGACCCTGCGGGCGCGTGGAGGTGAAGTAACAGCGGTGATTCGGGACCGGTGGGAGCTGGCGGCCATATTACCGGGCCGTGAAGATCATCTGCTGGGCTTAAGCGTAGACCTGGGGACGACCACGCTGGTGGCCTATCTACTCGATCTTCAAACCGGCAGGCGGCGGGCGGTTTCCTCGGCCCTGAATCCCCAGGTGCATTTCGGTGACGACGTCATCAGCCGCATCGCCTTCTGTCAGAATGACCCGGCAGGGTCGGCGCTGCTCAGGGCTGCCGTCACCGAAGGCATCAATGACCTGATCGGCCAGGTGGTGGACAAGGCCGGAGTCGGTTCGGGGTTGATCCTGGAAGCGGCCTTGGTGGGCAATACCGCCATGCATCATTTCTTCCTGGGATTGGAAACCCGTTACCTGGCCCAGGCACCCTATCCGCCGGTAGTCCAGGAGGCCCTTGTTTTGAAAGCCCGGGATGCCGGTCTGGCCATCAACCCCTCCGCAGCGGTTCGGCTGTTGCCCCTGAAAGCCGGGTTTGTAGGCAGCGACATCATCGCCGGCATTCTGGCCACGGGACTGCACCGGTCCCGGAAGGTTAAGCTGCTGATCGATCTGGGCACCAACGGGGAAATCGTGCTCGGTAATCGGGACCGCCTGTTATGCTGCTCTACGGCCGCCGGTCCGGCCTTCGAGGGGGGCCATATCCGCTGGGGTATGCGGGCAGCACCGGGGGCGGTGGACCAAGTCCGGATCGATCCGGAAACCCTGGAGCCCGTCCTGCGGACGATCCAGGGGCAGGCGTCACAGGGCCTCTGCGGTTCCGGCATCCTCTCGGCAATGGCCGAGATGCTCCGCCGGGGAATGTTGCTGGCCAGGGGGAATTTCAACCCCGCGGTTTCGTCCTCCCGCTTGCGGCCTGGTGTAGATGGCCCGGAGCTGGTCCTGGTCCGGGAAGGGGAATCCCCGGCCGGCCGGGAGATCGTCTTTACCCAGAAGGATGTGGCTGAAGTGCAGATGGCCAAAGCCGCCATCCGGGCCGGGACGGCGGTGCTGCGGGAAAGGTTCGGTGAGCAGCCGCTCTCGGAAATCCTGCTGGCCGGGGCTTTCGGCAACTATGCGGATTCTGACGATTGCCGGGTCCTGGGCCTGATCCCGGACTTGCCGGCCGGTAAGGTCCGCGGAGTGGGGAATGCGGCGGGTTATGGCGCCTGCCTGGCCTTGTTGGATGAAGGGAAGGCCCGGGAGGCCGACCGGATCGCCCGAAAAATGGAATACGTGGAGTTGGGCGGAAACAGCCGTTTTCAGGAGTGGCTGGTGAGCAGCCTGTTGTTTCCGGGCGCGAAGGATTTCAAGGAATACAGGTAGCAGGAGTTTTATCGATGCGGATTAAAGGACTGGTACTGTTGGGTGTCATGATCGTGGTAACGGTAATTTACCTGGCGGGGGGAAAATTCGGTTGCTCGGGATGGGCCAAATCGAACGGACGACCGGCCCCTTCATCCGAAAAGAAATAAATCAGACCAGAACGATCAGGGCATCTACGGCCACTGGCCGCCCGTCCCTTTGAATGATCAGGGGATTGACATCGATTTCCCGGACGGCCACATTTTCCAGCCCGATCCGGCCCAGGGCGATCAGAATATCGGCCAGGGCCTCCCGGTCCACGGGGGGCATTCCCCGCAGGCCCCCCAAAATCTCCCGGCCGCGCAGGTCTTCCATCATCTGCCGGGCGTCCCACCGGCTCAGCGGCGCCACCCTGAAAACCACGTCCTGCAAAATCTCGGTAAAGATCCCACCCAGGCCAAACATGGCGCAGGGTCCGAACTGTGGGTCCCGGGTCAGGCCGGCCACCAGCTCCCGCTGACCGCTGATCATTTCCTGCACCAGCACGCCGGAGACCGCCGGATCGCCCGTAACGGCGCCGTAAGCCTGCCCCACTTCCTCGGCGTCGTTCAGGTTGAGATGAACCAGGCCCGCGTCGGTCTTGTGCAGCAGACCTGCGCCCGCTCCTTTGAGCGCTACCGGGTAGCCAATTTCCTCGGCGGCTTGCAGCGCGGCCTCCGGAGTGAAGACTTCCCGTTCCCGGGTCACCGGGATACCGTAACGGGATAACACCTGTTTGGACTCAAACTCGGTCAGAGAGGCGGAACCGCGCGCCTGCGCTTGCTCAATCCAGTTCATGGGTTCTTAATCCGTTGCTTCGGGAGAGGACAGGTAACGGCCGTAGTCCACCAGCATCCGCAGGACCCGCACCGCCCGTTCGGGATTGGGATAGGAGGCCAATTGGTAGACCTCCATGGATTCCTTGTGATAATCCTGAGGACCCATCGTAACGGAGATGATCGGTTTGCCGGTCTCCCGGATCAATTGCTGGATACATTCCTGGACCTTATGGTGTCCGGCCTGGACATGTTCGCCAATTTGCTTGAGCAGGCCGACGGAACCTTTTAAACGGGAGGACAATTCCGGATGGGTCGAGGCCCGTCCGGGAATGTGCGCCCGGCCCCCCAGGGCGATAACCGCGTCGATCCCCTCCCATTGGGCCAGGATCTCCAGGCAGTCCAGGAAGGGTTCGGCGGTGATGACGGCGGCCATGTCCACGGGGTTGTTGCGGCTCCAGTAGCGGGGAAGAATTTTATCGAGTTTTTGAATGATCGCTTCCGGCAAGGGTGGAATGAACAGGCCATTTTCTTCGCAGGCATCGGTGGTGATCACGCCCCAGCCCCCGCCTCGGGTCAGAATAGCCACACGGTTGCCGCGGGGGATGGGGTAGGCCGCCAGGGCCTTGGCGCAGTCCATGATCTCCTGGGTGGTCCGGGCCTCGATCAGACCTGTCTGCCGGAAGACCCCCTGATAGATGCGGTACGACCCGGCCAGGGCGCCGCTATGGGAGGCGGCGGCCCGGGAGCCCGCCTGGGTGCGACCCCCTTTGAAGATCACGACCGGTTTTTTCCGCGCGGCCTGGGAGGCCGCCCGGAAAAAACCGGAATCGGGGTCGACGCCCTCCAGATAGGCCAGGATGATTTTGGTGGCTTCGTCTTGGGAGAAATAGGATAGATAGTCTACGCAGGTCAGGTCCCCTTCGTTGCCGCTGCTGACGAATTTTTCAAACCCGACCCCGGCGTCCACGCCCCAGGCCAGGATCTGGGTGCCGATGTTTCCGCTCTGGGAAAACATGGAAACCGGCCCCCGCAGCGGTTCCACCGGGGGCATCAAAGCGTGCAGGCAGGTCTCGGCGCTGAAAAGGCCCATCGTATTGGGACCGACCA
>JALOOY010000314.1 GCA_025454185.1 Thermodesulfobacteriota bacterium | reverse complement strand
AGGACGTAGATGACCGTCAAGGCCGCGGCTTCACTGATGGCCACCAATCCCGTGTAGATCCCGCCCAGGACCACCAGCGGCAGGGGAATTTCCCAGATCGATTCCCGAAAGGCCCCCCGGACCTCCTGCCAGTTAAAGGCGGGCCGGCTGACCCCGCTCCGAATGCCCTGCACCAGGCTGTAGGCAGAAAAAAACAGCACCATGAAAAGCCCCGGCAGGAGACCTCCCTTGAAAAGCTGGTCGATGTTGGTTTGGGAAAGCACCCCGTAGAGGATCAGCGGCAGGCTGGGGGGGAAAAGCAATCCCAGGGTGCCCGAGGTGGTCACCAGCCCCAGAGAGAATTTTTCCGGGTAATCCCGGGACTTCAAGGCCGGGTAGAGCAGCCCACCCAAAGCCACGATGGTCAATCCGATGGCTCCGGTAAGGGCCGTGAAGACGGCCGAAAAAATCAGGGCCACCACGGCCAGACCTCCCGGCAGCCAGCCCAACAGGGCCTGCGAAAGCCGCACCAGCCGCTGGGGGGCCCCACTGGCCGCCAGCACGTAACCGGCCAGGGAAAACAGGGGCAGGGCCACCAGCATGGGCGTATGGGCCAGCTTGTAGAGTTCGATAATGACCGCGGAAAGGGGGATGTCGCCGGCGTAAAGGAGGACGATCCCGCCCACGGCGATCACCACAAACAGGGGGGCGCCGATCAGGGCCAGGAAGACGGTCAGCAGGGTGGAAAAGATGCCCATGGTTACGAAGCTTTTCGATTGGACAGGCGGTCTCGGGCCGCGGCAAAAAAGCGGGTGCCGATGACGGTGAGCATGAGGGGCATCACGGCCTGGGAGGCCCAGAGCGGGATTTTCCAGATGAGGGTTTTGCCGACCTCGTATTCCAGACGCAGGAATTCCACAGCCGGCCAGACCAGCAGCCAGCAGACCGCCCCGGAAACCAGCGCCAGACCGGCTTCCAGCCGGGCTCGGTTGGCGGGCCTCAGACGGGGGGCAATCAGGTCGATCTTGATGTGGCGGTTTTCCCGGGTAGCGAGCGAGGCGCCCAGCAGGGCCACCCAGAGCACCAGGTGGCGCAAAAGAGGGTCGATCCAGAGGAAGCCGACGGACAGGAGGTTGCGGAAAAGGATGGGCAGGAAGGCCAGCACGACCATCAGCACCAGCAACAGGACCAGCACCGCCTGTTCGATCCGGTTGAGAAAACGGGCGACCCGGGACCAGCCGGTCATGGGGTCCTCTTATTTTTCCTTTCGCAGACCATTGACGATGCCCTTGATCTCTTCAAAGGTCTTGCGGGAAAAATGAACGTCGCCCAGGGGATCCACGGCTTTGAAGACCGTGCCCCGCAGTTCCTTGATGTCCTCGGCCGCCGGGGTGATCACCTGGATCCCCTGCCGGGACATGACCCCGATGGCCTTCTGATTTTCCTGCCGGACGGCGGTCTTCATGGGTTCCAGGTGCTTCCGGAAAATTTCTTCCACCGGCCCCTGCAGCTCCGGGGATATTCTATCGAAGGCCCCTTTCTGCAGGATCAGGGCCCCGATGGAATAGGATAATGGCAGATCGGTCAAATAGCGTATCCGGGTGAACCACTGCATGGAGATGGCGGCCAGCGGGGAGGCATAGACCGTATCGATCATTCCGGTCTGGAGCGAGACCAGGACATCGGGGATGCCGAGCGGCACCGGATTGACTCCGATCTCCTTGAAAAGGGCCTTGCCCATGGCCGTATCTTCCCAGATCCACACCCGGCCCCGGCGCAGATCGGCGGCCTTGCGGATGGGCTCCTTGGACAGAAGGTAAATAAAACCGTGTTCTCCCCAGCCCATGATCTTGAAGCCCTTTTCCAGAAAGCCCTTTTCAAAGGCGCCCCGCAGGCGGGCCAAGAGGGCGTCCACTTCCTGGTAATCCTGGAAGAGGAAGGGCACGGCCAGGATCTTGATGTCCGGATAGATAATGCCCAGACCGCCCCCGGTAAAAAACCCCCCTTGAATCTGGCCTACCTTGATCTTGCGGAGCATGTCTTCTTCATCGCCCAGGACCCCGCCCGGAAAGACCCGCAATCCGACCTGCTTGCGGGTTTTCTGTTCCAGTTCCTTATGGATCTCCCGGAACACCTTGGTCCAGGCGCTTCCCTCCGGGGCCAGGGTCCCGATTTTCAGAACCACCGGATCGGCTGCGGCCGTTCCGGCCTTGAGGAATAAGAAGGTCAATAACAGGCCCAGGCCCCAGAGCCACCATTGCCGCTTTTTCAAGAACATGTCTTCCTGCTCAAAAGAACTCATCCGTCTGCTCCAGCAGGGCGCCGGCCTTCTGCCGGGCCAGGGTATTTACCAGGGTCAAATCCGGGTCCTGATCGGGCGGCGTTGCCAGTACTTTTTTGAGGGTGGTTTCGAAAAGGTCCCGATCCAGGCGCTGGCGGGCATAGTATTGGGCATAATACACCTCGGTCATGAGGAATTTGCCCTGACCGATCCGCCGGGCCTCCTGAAAATGTTCCCGGGCCTTGGTCAGGTTGCCGCCGTACTGTTCGGGCCGGGCGGACAGCAGGATGCCCTTGAACAGGTGGGCCCCGCCGTAGTAATAGTCGGGATCCACCTGCAGGACCTGCTCCATCAGGGCCTCTACCCAGGGCAGCTCGGCCATGGCCTCCACGCCGTCGCCGGCATGGGCGATCCAGCCGCCCCAAGCCGAACCGGCGCCGAAGAGCAGAGGAACGTCTTTTTTGCCCAGCCCGCGCAGGTTATTCTGAAAGGCCTCCAGGGGCGCCCCCTGGAACCCTTTTAAAGCGGGATGCCGCTCCAGGGCCCGCAGGGCGTACTGCCTGGACCTGGCGTATAAGGCCACGGCCCGATCTTCTTCCTCCAGCAGAGCGGCATAAGACCCGCAGACCTGGGCCCCGGCCAGCAGCAGATCGGGATTTTCGGGATATTTTTGGATGAGCCCGTCGAGAAGCATCAGGTAGGAAGGGAGGCCCTGACGGACCAGCGCCACATCCGATTGGCGGTTGACCGCCGAGGCCACTTCCTTCATCAGCGAAGAAGCCCCATCGGCGATCATCTGCCCGGAGGAAATACAGCCGGAGATCCACACGGCGATCAACCCCCAGAGGGGAAAAAGCTTACCCAAGATCCGCTGGCCCACCTGTCCGAAGATTTGAACTTTTGTTCATACTTAACATCTATTGTCCCGGACCGTCAAGAAGGATATCACTGTTCTGCTTGCATTGTTTTTGCATGTTTCAACGGGCAATACCTTTGCCGACCGATCCCTTGCATATCTCAAAACAATGCGATATTATCTAATAAAAGCCCTAAATCAGGTGAGCACCATAGCGACCCACTTCCCGACTGCTTCGATTTCCCATTATTTTACCAGGCCAATTTTTGTCCGGTTGTTCCGAATTTTCTTCACATCCGTGGTGTTGGCCGGGACCCTGGGGGTCCCATACCCGTTGCCGTGCAACGCCTACGCCCTTTCCCCTCCGGTTCTCCAATGGCACCACGGCGGCTGCCGGGATACCTGGTGCCGGACCGGCTGGTACGCCTCCCCGGCCGTGGCCGACCTGGATCAGGACGGCCTTCCGGAGGTCATCTGGACCGATTACCGCATCCTGGCCGTGAACGGTGCGGACGGCAGCACCAAATGGGCGGTCTCCAACCCCGGGGACGGGCGCGGCTGGCCCGGGGTGGTGGTGGCCGACCTGACCGGCCACGGTTCCCTCCAAATCGTGACCGCCCACAGCGGCGGTTACCTGTCGG
>JALOOY010000313.1 GCA_025454185.1 Thermodesulfobacteriota bacterium | reverse complement strand
AACCGGAAAACTGGTTATCGAAGCCGAGGGGGTGGGCTTCACCTACGGGAAAACCCCGGTAGCCCGGGATTTTTCCACCCGGATCATGCGCGGGGACAAGGTCGGGCTGATCGGACCCAATGGCGCGGGCAAGACCACCTTGTTGAATATTCTACTGGGGAACCTTACCCCCCAGACTGGGACCGTTCGCCACGGCACCCACCTGGAGATCGCCTATTTTGATCAGCTCCGGGTCCCTCTGGATGAACAAAAGACGGTTCGAGAGAACATCGGCCAGGGGAATGACTTTGTATTGTGGAACGGGCAGCAGCGCCACGTGGTCGGCTACCTCCAGGATTTTCTCTTTTCCTCGGAAAAATGCCGGACGCCGGTACAGGTCCTTTCCGGCGGAGAAAAGAACCGTCTTATGCTGGCCAAGCTTTTTGCCCGGCCGGCCAATGTGCTGGTACTGGACGAGCCGACCAACGACTTGGATACGGAGACCCTGGAACTCCTGGAAGAACTGCTCTTCGATTTCAAGGGGACGCTATTGCTGGTCAGTCACGATCGGACTTTCCTGAACCGGGTGGTTACCAGTACCCTTGTTTTGGAAGGAAACGGGCAGGTTAAAGAATACGCCGGTGGATACGATGACTGGCTGGTTCAAAAAACGGCACCGCAAGAGGGGCCCCGGTCTGTCAAGGACGATCTGCGGAAGTCAGTTCCCAAATCTAAACCGCGGGGGACCCTTAAGCTGGGTTTCCAGGAAAAACGGGAGTTGGCGGGATTGCCGGAGCGCATCCATGCCCTGGAAGCGGAACAAAAAGAACTATACGCGGCCGGCGCCGACCCCTTCCTTTATAAAAAAGGGAAAGAAGAGGTATTGCGGATCAAGTCGCAACTGGCCCAGGTGGAACGTGATATCGAACAGGCCTACCGGCGCTGGGAGGAATTGGATGAAAAGGATCAGGCCGTGTCGGGGGTGGGGAGATAACATAGAGATTTTTAAAAACTTGAACATCGAACATCGAACGTCCAACATGGAACATCGAATTGGGCATGAAAATTGAGCTTAATGGCAAATCGTCATTGCGAGGCGTTCGTCTTTTAATACACCAATACATTCTGCGCCCCCAGAAAAGCGTCCACCAGGGTGGCGCCGGCCACGATTTTAGCGGCCGGGATCAGGTCTTCCGGGGCAATCTGCCGGGCCTTGATGCAGGGCTCGCAGACATAGATGACCCCGCCGCCCTCCAGATAGAGGTCCAGCAATTCCTGCAGCGGCGGAAAACCCGCGGCGTGGACGTGGCGGGCGTAGTTTTTCATCCCCAGGTAGACGCCGGTCATCTGCAGAATGATGATCGGCTCCGCGTCCATGGCCAGGGCCGTATTGCCCAGCACGAAGGGGATCGTGGCCTTTTCCGGACTTTCCTCGGCAGCCGTCACGACAAAAACCAGCTTTTTGTTCTGTTCGCTCATGGTGTCTTTCCTCCAGGAAGAATTTCATTCCCATTCGGTCAGTTTCAAATATTTCCGGTGAAGAATCAATCAAAAAGTCCCGGTTTGACCAAAGGGTCCGTTTTAGGTATGATCCCTGATCGAGAGGGTTAACATCCTGGGGAAACACGTAACCATGGGAATAGGCATCATCACCTGCCCGGTGCTGGAAAAGGAAATCAAGGCCCTGGTCGGGAACAACCCGGAAGTCGCTCGTTTTGAAATCCTGGAATGGGGGCTGCACGTCCAGCCGGACCGCCTGCTGGCCGCGGTTACCGAGCGGATCCGGGGGATGGAAGACGACGTCCGGGCCGTAGTTCTGGGCTACGGACGCTGCCAGGCCCTGGATCGGCTGCCTGCCGATTTCCGGGTCCCGGTCATCAGGCCGCAGGCCGAAGACTGCATCGGGGTCCTGCTGGGCCAGGAGCGCTACGAGCAGGAGATCCGCAAAGAGGCCGGCACCTGGTTTTTCAGCCGGGGCTGGACGGAAATGGGTATGGATTTCATCTTCCATGAACTGCAGCTCAAGAGGCTGGCCGAAAAGGGAATTGACCCGCTGCGGATCGCCCACCGGATGTTGCGGGACTTTACGCGGGGGTTGTATATCGAGACCGGACTGGAGGATGATGAAGGGTTGTGGCCCAAAGCCTTGGATATTTCTCGGGAGTTCAATTTGAGGTTGGAAAGGACGAAGGGGAGTCTGGATCTCTTACAGGAAACGATCAGCCAGGCTACCAGGGCGTTGTCACGAAAATAAAAGACGAACATAGAACATCGAACGTCCAACATCGAACATCGAATATGGATAAAATTTTCATGCTTCGCGGCTGTTCGCCCCGAGCATGGGGGTTTAAGGCCAAAACAGGGTCAAGCGGATGAACCAGACACCCGAACAGGAAGCCAGAGAAGTTATCGATAACATGCTGGACCGGGCCTATGTGGAGGGGGACATCAATTTCGGCAAGACTGCCGAAATGCTGAATCTGCACCCGGTTCAATGGCGGGACCTGTTTCTATCTCGTGGGATTCCGATCAAAATCGGCGTTTCGTCTGATGAGGAAAGCAGGGCGGAAGGTTCTTCGGCCGGAAAAATCCGGGATAAGGCCTGATGATCGATACAAATCGTGAAATCACCACCAGCGAAAAAGGAATCGGCGAGCTGGTCCGGATGCTGGAAGGGAAGAAGCTGTTGATCCCGCCCTTCCAGCGGGAATTCGTCTGGGAGCCGGAAGACGTTTTGACGCTGTGGGACAGCCTGTACCGGTTCTATCCGATCGGCAGCCTGCTCTGCTGGGAGTCGTCCGCCTATCTGCGCGTCCATCGCCGGGCCGGCGGGCAGATCCTCCCCGGAACGGAGGGCGCCGGCGGCAAATCCAAAAAGTGGCTGTATCTCCTGGACGGGCAGCAGCGGGCCACAGCTTTGCTGGTTTCGATTTTGGGCGCAAAAGCCAGGGTCAAACAGACCTTTCCTTTCGACTATACCCTGTATTTCGACGCCGCCGCGGCCGAATTTTTTTTTGAGAACGGCCTGAACAAGCGCAAGCGCAGCGTCAATCCCAGGTTTTTGATCGGCCTGATGGACGTCTTCGAGAGGGGGGCGGCCCTCGCCGCAGACCTGACGGAAGAACCTGGATTCACCACGACGATTGCAAACAACCTTAAGCCGTTGATCCGTGTTTTTACCGACTATAAAATTCCCCTGATCCGACTCCGGGGTTTTGATATTCCGGCGGTGCGGGAGATATTCGAGCGGATCAATCAGCAGGGCAAGGACCTGAAGTCGCTGGATATCATGATCGCCAGGACCTTCCAGAACTACGAATACCTGGTCGAGGACGATTTGCCATAAAAAACCGCACCCCCGGGGCGCGGTTTTTTATGCACCCCTGCATCCAGAACGCGACACGTTGGATTTTTGGCGGGGTTATTTAACATTTAAACATTCAGTAAGGAGGAACCATGGATCTGCTTGAGGCCATCCGGGAAAGACGCAGTTGCCGCAGTTTTTTGAGTGATCCGCTGGAGGAGAGCGTCATCGAGAAAATCATCGAGGCCGGGACCTGGGCCCCGTCGCCCATGAACGCTCAGCCCTGGGAATTCATCGTGATCACCAATCCGGAAATGCGCGGGAAGCTTTACGAAGAAGGGGAACGCTGCCGCAAGTGGGCCCTGGAGACCAGCGGCTGGAAGTGGCTGGACAAATACCGGGTCGAATTCCTGAAGGCCGCCCCGGTGCTGGTGGTGATCGCCGGCGATCCCCGGAAGACCGGGGTGGACCAGTTCCTGGAGGA
>JALOOY010000312.1 GCA_025454185.1 Thermodesulfobacteriota bacterium | reverse complement strand
ACCTTCGACGCGGTCTTGAACACAGTCTCGGTAGATTACCTGACTAACCCTCTAGAAGTATTTCAGGAAGCCGCCCGGGTATTGAAACCGGGAGGTGTTTTCATCGTCATCTTTTCCAATCGCATGTTCCCACAGAAGGCCGTCAAGCTCTGGCGGGACAGCTCGGAAGAGGAGCGGATTCTGCTGGTGCAGGATTTCTTCAAGGCCGCCGGAGGATTTGAGCCGCCCGGGGTGTTTGTTTCCCGGGGAAAACCCCGGCCCCCCGATGACAAATACAGCCCTTTAGGGATCCCCAGCGATCCCATTTATGCGGTCTATGCCGAAAAAGAAGGCGGCGACCCGAACCGAAAAAGGAGAACCATCACCATGAACACGAAACGCAAAAAAATGAGCCCGGAAGAACTCAAAGAGTTCGAGAAAAACATCAAAGACACCCTTTGTTGTCCCTATTGCGGGGAAAAGATGCTGAAATGGGCCGTACCGGACAACCCCTTTGCCCAGACCTGGGATAACGAATACATGTACATCTGCTTCAACGACGCCTGCCCCTACTTTGTCCGGGGCTGGGAGCATATGTCCAGGGAGGTCCAAAAGCCCGTCTCCTACCGGTTGATGTACAACCCGGAGCGGGACTATTGCCTGCCCATCCCGGTGCCGACCCCCTTTGCCCTGCGGGAAGGGATCATGGAGTAGCAAAAAAATCAGACCGATCGGTCGGATCCGCCCGATCGGTCCGATTTTCATCGCCCCTTATCGCCTGCCTACTTCCCCCCTTCCTTTAGCCCGGGATCCAAAATCTGGACTTTGGCCTTTTTGCGCAATTCCCCAACATAGTTGCTGACGGCCTGGTTGAATTTTTCACTTTTGACCTTGGCTTCCACCTGTTTTTTCACCTCTTCGAAGGGGGTCACCCCCGGGGGCTTTTTCCCGTAAACCTGGATGACATGGAAACCGAACTGGGTTTCCACCACCGGACTGATTTCCCCCTCCTTTAGCCCGAAGGCAGCCTTTTCGAATTCCGGCACCATGCGCCCTTTCCCGAAATACCCCAGGTCCCCGCCCCGTGACTTGCTGGGGCAGTCGGAAAGGGCTTGGGCGGCTTCCTGAAAGTCCTTTCCGGCCGTTAGTTCCTTGTGGATCCCCTCGATCTTTTCCCGGGCCTGCTTTTTATCCGCCTCGGTGGCCTTGGGAGGGACCTTGATCAAGATATGACGGGCCCCGATCAATTCCCCATGTCGGTACTGGTCCTGTTGGGCCTGGTAAGCGGCCTGCAGTTCCGCCTCTTCCACCTTGATCGTCGGCACGATCTTTTGGGTGACGACCGCCCGCACATAAATATTTTTCCGGATATTTTCCTTGGCCTGATCCGGGGACAGTCCGTCCTTGGCCAACTGGGCCGCGAATTTTTCACGGTCGCCGGCCTGTTTTTCGGCTCCGGACCACATGGCCTCCACCTGGGTATCTACATCCTTGAGCCCCAGAGTGCGCCCCTCCTGATAAAGGAGTTCCACGGCCAGAAATTGCTCCAGGGCCTTGCGCCGCAAGACCTCCGGGCTATCCTGGGTGATCGCCTTCTCCCCGAATTGACGACGCATCTCCTGAATGGTCATTTGCAGGTCCTTTTCCAGGACCTGGGTCCCGTTCACCACCGCCAGCACCTTTTGCCCCGGCTCCTCCCCTTGAGGTCCCCGGGCCTTTTCGGCCGGCTGATCGGCCGCTCCGACCGTCCAGGAAAAGCATAGAAGCAGCAGGCAGGCCAGCCGACAGACTCGTTTCCAGTTCCTTTTCATCAGCACCCCCGTGTATCCTTTTATGGTAGTTTCGAATTTATTCGCTTTTCCGATTTGGTTCAATACAAAAATTAAGATTTATAAAACCATTTACAGGACCGAGACTTCTGTGATATAGGATGAGCCGTTGTCCTGCTTCCTAATATTCCAGGTGACGGGGAGGGCCATGACAGACCGCAGCTCCGGATATTATGACCCCCACGGGGAAACCCTGCCGTTCGAGCAAAAGAGGGCCTTTCAAGAACAACAACTGCGAGAGACCGTTCAGTTTGCCTATGGGAACGCCGAGGCCGTTCGCCGGGTTTTTACCGATCTGGGCCTCCACCCCGAATCGATCCGGTCCTTGGAGGACCTGCAACAGATCCCGGTCACCAAAAAATCCCAATTGATCGCCATTCAGCAGGAAGCCCCGCCCTTCGGCGGGCGGCTCACCCGGCCCCTCAACGCACTCAAGCGCATCTACGTCTCACCCGGCCCTATCTTCGATCCCCTGGGTCCAGGGCCGGCCGATCCCCGCTGCTGCAAATGCCTCTTTGCGGCCGGGATCCGACCGGGCGACATCGTCCAGAACACCTTCCTTTATCATTTCACCCCTTTCGGACTTTACTTTGACGACGCCCTGGTGGAAATGGGCTGTACCGTAGTCCCGGCCGGTGTCGGCAATACCGAACTCCAGGCCCAGGTCCTGCGCGCCCTGGCCGTGGACGGCTACATCGGGACCCCCAGTTTTCTAAAGGCCATTCTGGAAAAGGTCGTTGAAACGGGCTTCGACCTGCAAGGGGACCTGGCCCTGAAAACGGCTGTAGTGGGGGCCGAAATGCTGTCCGAGAGCCTGCGGGACGACCTGGAGGCCCGGGTAGGGATGAAGGTGCGACAGGCCTACGGGACGGCCGATGTGGGCCTCATCGGCCATGAATGTCCGGAGAAAAACGGCTACCATCTCTTCGACCAAGAAATGCTTTTTGAAATTACCGACCCCCAGACCGGCCGGCAGCTCCCGCCCGGGGAAATCGGGGAACTGGTGGTGACCAGCTTCAACCCCACCTATCCCCTGCTGCGTTTCGGGACCGGTGATCTGACCTCCCTGGATGAGACTCCCTGTGCCTGCGGGCGCACCGCGGCCCGGCTGCCCCGCCTCCTGGGCCGGGCCGATCAGGTGACCAAGGTGCGGGCCATGTTCATCCATCCCAGCCAGGTCGACCAGGTAGCCGGCCGCCATCCGGAAATCGCGCGGGTCCGGGTCCTGGTGACCCAGCAGAATCACCAGGATGAAATGACCTTCGAAGTGGAGCTCCAAGCCGAAAACGCCGATCGGGCCGCCCTGGAGCAGGGGTTGATCGGCGACATCCGAGAAATCATGCACCTCCGGGGTGCGGTGGCTTTCGTCCCACCGGGCGCCATCCCGCACGATGCCAAAAAGATCGAAGACCGGCGGGTCTGGGATTAACATAAGGATTCACCCTATGGAAATGGTTCTGCAGATTATCGTCAGCGGTCTGGCCACCGGGGGGGTCTACGGTCTGATCGCCCTGGGTTTCGTGCTGATCTACAAGGCCACCAGCGTGCTCAACCTGGCCATGGGCGATTTCATGACCCTGGGGGCCTTCATCTGTCTGACGGTGCTGGACAAACTTCAGGCTCCCTTTTATGCGGCCTTCCTGATCACCCTAGTCTGCGCCTTCGTCCTGGGGGTGGCGGTGGAGCGGGTGATCCTGCGGCCTCTCATCGGGGAACCGGTTATTTCGGTCATCATGGTCACCATCGGCCTGGGGGTGGTCCTGCGGGGGATCATGTACATGGTCTGGACCCCCGTATTCCGCACCTTTCCGGAGATTTTCCCCCCTCAGCCTCTCAATCTGGGCTTCGCCGTCGTCCCTTCGGGCCTGCTCTGGGGCTTCATCTTCGCCATCATCGGGACCTTCATCTTCCTCTTCATCTTTAAATTCTCCCGAACCGGCGTGGCCATGCGGGCCACCGCCAAC
>JALOOY010000311.1 GCA_025454185.1 Thermodesulfobacteriota bacterium | reverse complement strand
AGCAACAGCCCGGCCCAGAAGCCCGCCCGGGCGCCGAACTGGCTGCGGGCCAGCCGGAAGACCATGGCCAGCGTCAGCAGGGTAAAGGTCTGGGAGCCTATCTCCATGGCCCACTGGTTATTGCCCAGGATCGTACAAAAAAAACGGATGGCCCAGGCCACCATGGGGGGATGTTCGTAATACCCCCAGGAAAGGTAGCGGGACCATACCCAATGGTCGGCCTCGTCCGGATGAAGATCAAGCAGCAGGCCCACGGTGAGCCAGATCAGGGCCTGGCCGGCCAGGAGGGCATAAAACCCCCGGGTGTAGGTCCGATCCCGGTCAGCGGTCATGATCGCCCGCCGGGGCCGCCGATCCGGCCTGTCCTTTCAGACGTTCTATTTCGGCCGCCATGGCTGTAGGCCGGAACCGGCGCAGAATGGCCGTAAATTTAGAGAGAGGGTCCCCCAGGCGCAGGTGGAGCCAGCGGGCCTGCAAGCGGCGGGTCAACTCCCGCGGCCGGGCCCAGAGGTCCCAGGGATGAAAATAAAACAGGTTGTAGCCCCCCTGCGCGAGGCGACGGCCGGCGAAAAACCGGATCGTGGACAGGGGCAGGAGATTGAAATACAGTCCACCGGAATACGGTATCCGCTGCGATCCCCAGACGAGAATCGAAACCGGCACTTCCAGCAGCCCCAGACTTCGCCCGTTCAGCCGGGGGAAAAAAGGATGCAGGGGGGCTGTCGGGTTTCCATATAAGAAATTTTTGATGGGGAAAATAGAAGAATCGTAGGTGAAGCCGAAGGAATCCAGGATCGGCAGGGCCCAGAAGGAATCCCTGCCCACGGACCAGGAGGGGGCCCGGAACCCCAGGGGCGGGCGGCCGGCGATTTTCTGAAAAACCGTGATGGACCTTTCCAGGTCCTGTTGAAAAGCATCCGGTCCCCGGTCCCGCAGCAGATGATGTTCGTACCCGTGCAAGGCCAGTTCCTGACCGGCCTCCAGAATTCGTTCCCCCAGGCGGGGGCATTTTTCCAAAAGCCGGCCCAGGACAAAAAAGGTACCCCCCGCGCCCAGGTCCCGGCAGAGGGCCAGGATCCTCTCCAGGCGCTCCAGCAGGGACCGGTGATCCTCTTCCCGGTCGTAACGGGAAAAATCCGTCGCAGGATAGTTGATGTGGTACCAGTCTTCGATGTCGAAAGTCAGTAGGTTCATGAAAATTAAGCCAAACCAAGGAGCCGCCGGGTTAAACTCGAAATCCGAAATCCGAAACTCGAAACAAATTCAATTGTTCGCAATTCAAAAATTCGAAACCAGGCGTTACTCTTTCGAAAGAAGCCTTGGCAGGTAGACATGGTTTCGGTCATTTGGATTTGGTTCATTCGGATTTGGTTCATTCGGATTTGGTTCGAATTTCGTGCTTCGAATTTCGGATTTTCCGTCATCAAGCTTCTGCGACAGTTCCTCCACCCGGTCCTTCAGCAGGGCGATTTCCTGAGCCAGGATCCGCTTCTTGGCCTTGTAATCGGAGAGCTGCACGGAAACATGGATCAGAATAAAGAGGGTGACCACATTAAAAAAAAGAAAGAGGGCCGAAGGCCCATAATCGATCCCCAGCCAGTAGGCCACCCGGTCGATGAGGGGGTGAAAAAAAGAAAGGAGCAAAAAAATCCCGGCGATCACTATCCACAAAAACGAATATTCCTCCAGCAGCATGCGGCGGCGGATCAGTGAAAAAATCCAAACGAACATCATGATGGAAAGCAGCAAGGTGCTGGCTTTCAACAATAGAAAATTCATGAGCTACCCCCGCTTGCTCCGCTGAAAGGAAAGGATGGAGACCAGCACCCGCACCATGTAATAAACGCTCCGCCAGGGGGTGATCGAAGAGACACCGGCCGGTCGGTTCCGCATGTGGACCGGGATTTCGACGATCTTGCAGCCCTGCCCCTCCAAAAAACTGATGGATTCCGGCTCGGGATATTCGCCCAGGTAATTACGGGCCAGCAGGGCGATGGCCTGCTGGGAATAGGCCCGGAACCCGGAAGTATTGTCATGAATCCGCTGTCCCGCGATCCAGGCGTTGGCCCATTGAAAAATGCGGTTGCCCAACCGGCGGGCCCAGGAGCCCTCGTAGCCCGTGGCGGTGGCGAAGCGGGAGCCGATGACCATGTCCGCCCGCTCCTTTTCCAGGACCGCCAGGAGCAGAGGTGCCTCGGCGGCCGGATGCTGGTAGTCGCCGTCGATCTGGATGGCGGCGTGGTAACCTTTGGTCAAGGCCAGTTGATACCCGGTCTGGACCGCGGCCCCGATCCCCATATTGTAGGGCAGATCGATCACCTGGACCCCGGCCCGGCGCGCCCGCTCTCCGGTTTGATCCAGGGACCCGTCATTGACGACCACCACATCGGCTTGCGGTAAATGGCTGCGCACATCCTCCAGGACCCGTTCGATATTGTCCTCTTCTTGAAAGGCCGGCACGATGACGAGGATGCGCCCCTGTTTTTCCGCCCCCAGGTCGGGATTTGCGCTGGAATTTTGGATCATAAAGGGGATCGCCGGGTTTCACCCACCCCCCATCCCCCGGAGCCTGTCCCGCGACAGCGCGGGATCCAGGGAGGCGGAGACGTTTCGGTGATTTGAATTTTGGTCATTTGAATTTGTTTCGAATTTCGAGTTTCGGATTTCGAATTTAATCCCTTTCCCCCTGACTCCTGGGGGCTCATTCTCAAGCAATGACCAATCGCCGGATCAAACGACTCCCCAGCCATTGGGTCCAGGACAGGGGCAGCCGGGGCCAAACCTGCTCGGCTACACGGTAGGTCAGCGACTGCCGGGCTCCGGCAACGGACAGGACCGGCCGGCCGGGCCGGACCCGGGGATAATTATAGCGTAACGGGAGGGGACAAGCCTGCCACTGCTTTTTAAATTGGTACGTTCCGGAATCGACCTGGCTCCGGCAAAAACTGAAAAACCGAAACCCCGCTTCCCAGGCCTGCCGAATGGCCTCGTAGTACAGGAGCTGGTTGGGGAATTCCCCCTGGGCACCCTGCAGGGCAGCCACATAGGGGGCGCTGACCGTATCCCGGAACTCCAACCGGAGCATGCCCGCCAGGGGTTCGTCCCCCTTATAAACCACAACCAAACCGCTAGGGGACGGAAAAACCTCGAGGATCTTGCGGAAGAAAGACAGCGGGTAAACCGGAAAAAGCAACTCCCGCATCCGCAGGGAAAAAACGCGGTAGAAATCCGCCAGCAGCTTCTCGTCCCGCCCCTGTCGCACCTCCAGGCCTTTCTCCCGGGCCCGGCGCATCTGGCGCACCCGAGGGGCGATTTTCCGTTCATAGCTTTTCCAATCCACCGGCAGTTCCAGGACCATTTCCACATGTTCGCGATTGCCGGGCCCGTCACTTGGTTCCTCCCGGTCCAGTTCCCGCAATTCCACGGTCCCCACCCGCCGCTCCCGGGCCAATTGTCCCAGAGCCCGCAGCATCCCTTCCCGGACCTCCGGATGGGCGGCCCACAAACCGGAGCGGGTCTGGTACGGCAGGCAAATAAAAAAATCCGGCCGGCCGGGCCAGGTCCCCTTCATCAGGACCAGCGGACAGACCCCCTGGACCTCGCCCCTTTCCTCGGCCAGCAGATAATAGGTAGGCAGACGCAGGGCCTCCTCATAGACCCGCCGCCAGCCGTAGAGCAGCGAATAAGGGGCGTCGGGGAACCGCTCCAGGGCCTGATCCCAACGCTCTCCGTTATCTTTTTGATCCAACCAGATGAAACGCATTGGCAAAGTGCA
>JALOOY010000310.1 GCA_025454185.1 Thermodesulfobacteriota bacterium | reverse complement strand
GGTTCGGGGAAAGACCTGGTGGCCAAGGTGATTCACGAACAGAGTGAACGCGCCTCCGGACCGTATATCAAGGTCAACTGTGCGGCCATACCGGAAAACCTCCTGGAATCGGAGATGTTCGGGTATGTTCGGGGGGCCTTTACCGGGGCCCAGCAGGATAAGCCGGGGATGTTCAAACTGGCGGATGGCGGGACCATTTTCCTGGATGAAATCGGAGACCTGCCCCTGGCCCTCCAGGCCAAGCTGCTCCGAGTCCTGGAGGACAGGGAATTTTATCCCCTGGGGGCCAAAAAGACGGTCAAGGTGGACGTGCGGATCCTGGCCGCCACCAACCAGGACCTCGAAGGAATGATCCGGGGCCGAGAATTTCGAGAGGATTTGTTTTACCGCTTGAACGTCATGCGCCTGGAACTGCCGCCGCTCAAGGAGCGGGTGCAGGATATTCCGCTACTGATCAACCATTTCCTGAAAAAGAACAATCTGGAACGGGGCAAGAAAATCCAACGGTTTGACTCCCAGGCCCTGAGAATTCTGCTCGGATATGAATATCCGGGCAACATCCGCGAACTGGAAAACATCATTGAACACGCCTGTCTCCTTTGCCAGGAGGAAAACATCCGGGCGGAACACCTGCCTGCGCACGTTCTTACCCGATCCGCTTCGGCCCAAGGCGAGGTCCGGCCGCCGGCGCCGGGGGATGAAGCCGGACGCATTCGGGAAATATTACGCGAAACCGGTTGGAATCGGGGAGAAACCGCCCGAATTCTCCAAATAGACCGGACCACGCTTTGGCGAAAGATGAAACGGCACAACCTCAAACCATGAAACATATGTTGCACAATTGCAACATTTTATTTTTCCTCGCTAAGCCCTTCTTTCCGGCCCTTGGAAATTACCGGCCTTCCATTTTTTTTTAACTATCCATATCAATAAGTTGTGGTTTATCCCGTTTTAAAGAAGGCCGTTGATTCCACTTGGCACAACCTATGCTTTCCAGAAAAAGCATGGTCAAAGCCTGGTGGAAAAAACTCTGCAAAAGGCTCTTTAACAGCCTCAGCTTGAAATTGGGCTTCTCGGTCGGCCTGGTGGTTTTCCTGTCCCTGCTGGGCTATGCCTATTTCGTCCTCAAATCCCAGGAGGAGCAGTCCCTGCAAAAAATTCTCGGCACGGCCGGGATGTTCAGCGACACCCTCAAAAAAAGTACCAAATACAGCATGCTCAAATACCAGCCCGAGGCCGTCCTGAAGATTATTGAGGCGGCGGGGGAGCAGAGCGGGGTAGAACGGATCCGGATATTCAATAAAAAAGGGACCATCATGTATTCCACCCGGGCCGTCGAGATCGGACAAACGGTGAACCTGCAGGCGGAGGCCTGCTTCCAGTGCCATCAAAAGGACCAACCGCTGGAGCGAATTCCCCTGGGGGCCCGAAGCCGGATTTTTTCGGCGAAAAGCGGGGACCGGGTCATGGGGTATGTCAATCCCATCTATAACGAAGCTTCCTGCAGCACGGCAGACTGCCATGCCCACCCGGCGGACCGCACCGTATTGGGCGTTCTGGACGTGATCCTTTCTCTAAAAGATGTGGACCTGGAAAAGAAAAAAAATACCTGGAACATCATCGTCATTGCCCTGCTCTTTTTTCTGGGCGCCTCCGGGCTGGCCGGACTGGCGATTTATTACTTCGTGAACCGGCCCATTACCCGATTGCGGGTCAGCACCCGGGAGATCGCCTCCGGTGACTATGCCCGACCCATCACCGTCCAATCGGCGGACGAAATCGGTGAATTGTCCCGGTCTTTTGAGGAAATGCGTCAAAAAATCCTGGAAACGACCACGGCCCTGCGGACCAGCCAGCATGAATTTCAGACGCTTTTTGAAAGTGTCCCCTGTTATATCAGCGTGCAGGACCGGCATTTTAACCTGATTCGGACCAATCGGGCGTTTCGCAAGGATTTTGACGGCAGCCTGGGATCCCATTGTTATGAGGTCTATAAGCACCGTGCCGATAAATGCCCGAATTGCAGCGTGGAAAAGACCTTCTTGACGGGAGCGGTTTATACCAATGAGGAAATGGTAACCACCACGGACGGACAGCAGGCCAATGTTCTGATCCAGACCGCCCCGATTTACAACGAGAAAAACGAAATCGAGATGGTCATGGAGCTTTCCACCAACATTACGGCCCTCAAGGTCCTGGAAGGGGAGCTGATAAAATCGGAGGAGGCCTACCGGCTCCTTTTTAACAACGACCCCAGTCCGATCTTCGTGGTGCAACGCACCGATTTCGAAATCCTGGACGCCAACGCCCGGGCCCTAGATTTATACGGGTTCGACAAGGTGGATTTGACCCGGAAGACCTTTTTCGATCTGGCTCCCGAAGACTACCGTGAAGAACTGCGGCATTTTTTTCGCAGCAACAGGACCTTCCTGGGCAAACTGAAACAGACAAACCAGGACGGGAGTTTTTTTTCACCAACGACATCACCGAGCGCATCCAGGCGGAACAGCAGTTGATGCAGGCCAGCAAAATGGCCACCCTGGGAGAAATGTCGGCCGGTATCGCCCACGAACTGAACCAGCCCTTGACCGTCATCAAAACGGGCAGCAATTTCATCCTGCGGAAGCTCAAGCGGGACGAGCCGATAGCCGATACGGTGCTGGCTTCCATAGCCGAGGAGATGGATTCCCAGGTGGACCGGGCTTCCCGCATCATCAACCATCTGCGGGAATTCGGGCGCAAGACCGAAGTGCGGGTCGCTCCGACCCAGGTGAACGAAGCCATCCTCGGTATGATGACGGTTATGGGCAAGCAGTTGGAACTGCACCGCATTAAGGTTTTTTTGGAACTGGATCCCGAGCTGCCGTTGATTCTGGCGGACAAAAACCGCCTGGAGCAGATTTTCATCAACCTGGCCATGAACGCCCGGGACGCCCTGGATGATCTGTCCATTCCGGGGAAGACCATCAATATCCAGACCCGTTTTCAAGAGGGTTGGGTCCGGGTTCGTTTTGCGGACAACGGCAGCGGCATGACGCCGGACATTCAGGATAAGATCTTCGAACCTTTTTTTTCCACGAAAGGCGTGGGGAAAGGAACCGGTCTGGGGCTCTCCATCAGCTATGGTATCGTCCGGGACTATCAGGGAGCGATACGGGTGGAAAGCCGGCCCGGTGCCGGGACCACCTTCTTGATTCTTTTCCCTCCTTTTCGGGAAGAGCGGCCGGCGACGTCTTTGGAAGGGAGCGCATGAAACCGAAAATACTTTTGATCGACGACGAAGAGGGCATTCGCAAACTGCTGGGGATCTCGCTGCGGGACGCCGGGTATCCGCTGGTCATCGCCATCGACGGGGAACACGGCCTGGAGTTGTTCCAGGAGGAACACCCGGACATCGTCGTGACCGACATCAAAATGCCCGGTGTGGACGGGATGGAAGTCCTGAAGCGCATCAAATACGTCAGTCCCGAAACGGAAGTGATCGTCATTACCGGGCACGGAGAGATCGAACTGGCCATCCAGTCCCTGCAAATGGACGCCTCGGACTTTATTACCAAGCCGATTCATGACGAGGCCCTCTTTGTGGCCCTGCGCCGGGCCGAAGAAAAACTGGCCTGGCGCCGCTCGCTGCGGCGCTATAACGAGACGTTGAAAACCAAGGTGCGGGAGGCCACCGAGGAACTCCGGAAGAATTTTCAGTTTCAGGAAAAACTGATGCAAAGCGCCATCGACGGTTTTATCGGCACCGATGACGCTGGGCGGGCGGTTTTATTCAACGTAGCCGCCCAAAGGCTTTCCGGCTATACCCTGGAAGAGATCCGGGAACTGTCTGATCCCCTGCCGCGACTGGTGCCGGAGTGGGGCGAATTCATGGCCCGGACCGTCCCCGCCCAACTGGCGGCCGAAGGCAGGAGCGCCTGCATGGTACAGCGGGGTTTTCTAATGGCCAAAAATGGGGAAAGAATTCCCATCCGGCTTTCCGGCACCCTGCTGCTGGATCAGGACCGGATTATCGGCTCCATCTGCTGCCTCCAGGACCAGCGGGAACTGGATCGGCTACAGCGGGACCTGCTGCGGGCCGAAAGGCTGGCCGCCACCGGCCAGACCGTAGCCGGCATGGCCCACGCCATAAAGAACATCCTGGGGGGCCTCAAAGGCGGACGCTTCATGGTCAATAAGGGGCTGGAATTGAATGAACGCCGCTACCTCCAGGACGGCTGGCAAATGGTGGAAAGAAATATCGAGAAGATCGCCCAGTTCACCATGGACCTGCTGAATTTCTGCCGCGATCGCGAACCGGAGCTGGAGGAAACGGACCCCAACGGCCTGGCCCGCGAGGTCTTTGATCTCTACCGGGAGCAGGCGGCGCAACTGGGCGTCCGGCTGCGTCTGGAATTGGATGAAACCCTGCCCCCCTTCGTGCTGGACCCCAAAGGGCTGCACCAGGTTTTAACCAATCTGGTGAGCAATGCCCTCGATGCCTGCACCCTGGGGGATGACCTGCCGGCCCGGCCAGAAATCATTTTGAGCAGCCAGGGACTGGCCGGCGGACGGCTGTTGCTGCAGGTTAAGGACAACGGACCGGGAATTCCTGAGGAGGTGCGGAAAAAACTCTTTACTATTTTTTTCAGCACCAAAGGGTCCCGGGGAACGGGGTTGGGGCTGCTGCTGTCCCAGAAGATCGTCCAGGAGCACGGCGGGCAGATTCAGGTGCAGTCGGTTCCGGGGGAAGGGGCCACCTTCCAGGTCATTCTTTCGCGAAAGTTCGCCACCCCTCCGCAAAAGTCCCCTGATGGACTTTGATTAATACTGCAACGTATGTTGCAAACTTGCAACATTAGAAACTTAACGGCTAACGGTAGACAGCGCTGGAAACGGGCTTGAGGCCAAGACGGCAGAGATTAATCCGGATGGGACGTAAAAAGATGAAAGAAGAAAAAACATTAAATTTAAACAAGATACGGATGCCCAGACCTTTGGGAACAAAAGGCCGACCCTTATTCCCCGGTTGTTGGTATACAAGATGCAACTATGAAAAATACAGACCCAGGCAAATCTTTTATCCAGGAGGCCGCTATGAAGCTGCAATACAAAAAAATTCTTTATTGCACGGATTTTTCCGATGATGCCGATTACGCTTTCCTTTCCGCGCTGGACATGGCGGAGAAATACCAGGCCCACCTGACCATCTTCCACGTGCTGCACTCGCCCTATAAATACACGCGCACTGTCGTGGATGAAAACACGCCGGGCGGAGAAGAGACGTTTATATCCCCGGAGGTGGTGGAAAAGGCCAAGCAAAAATTGCAGGACCGCTACGGGGCGAAGATGGGCAATTTCACGAACCATGAATACCAGGTCGTCGGCGGTGTCCCCTTCGTGGAGATCGTCCGGTTTGCCCGGGCTCAGGGTGTGGATTTCATTGTCTTGGGCGCTTCCGGCAGTTCGGAACTCGACAAAACGACCTTCGGGAGCACGGCCGAAAACGTGGCCCGCCGGGCCCATTGCACGGTCATGGCCATCCGTTTTCCCGGCAAGATTTTCAACCTTTAGTCAACGAACCCTAAATAAGGGCGTCAATCCGGAAGGAATTCTCAGGAACCAGGGAGGAAGACATGAAGAAAAAAATCTTGGTGGTGGATGATGAAATGGATATCCGGATTTTCATTTCCACCCTGCTGGAAACCAACGGCTATAAACCCATTATAGCCAAGGACGGGGAGGAAGGCCTCAAGATGGTCCAGGAAAACAAGCCCGACTGTGTCATCCTGGATGTCATGATGCCCAAAGAGAGCGGCCTCAAATTGTACCGGGAGATCAAGACCAACGAAAGCACCAGGCATATCCCGGTCATCATGTGTTCGGCCGTGGCCAAGAAGACCTTTTTCCATTCCCATAAGGAACTGGACCGCTACCACGGCGCTTCGATACCGGAACCGGATGGTTATATCGAAAAACCGCCGGAAGCCGAAGAACTCCTTTCCAATCTCCAGCGGCTGGTGGCCTGAGGAGGGCGCAAAGCCCATTCGGCAGGCGGAACCACACCGTTTACCCAAAGAATGCAGGAAGTTTATGGAGCAAGCCGAAAAAGATTTTGGGCCGTTGGATGCGGCCTTTCTGGAGGAGGTAGAGGGAGGCAGCGGGGTGAAGGTCTCGGCCTGTTACCAGTGCCGGAAGTGCACCAACGGCTGTCCGGTGACCTTTGCCATGGACCTGTATCCGGACCAGGTGCTGCGCTATATTCAATT
>JALOOY010000006.1 GCA_025454185.1 Thermodesulfobacteriota bacterium | reverse complement strand
GTACTCCTTGACGTCTTCACCATGGTTTCCTTCACTGTTGGTCAGCCCGAAGAGGCGCTCCTTGAGGATCGGGTCCCGGCCGTTCCACAAGGCCAGAGCAAAGCAGAGGCGCTGCTTGTCGTCGGAGATCCCTGCCAGACCGTCCTCGCCCCAGCGGTAGGCCCGGGAACGGGCCTGGTCATGTGTGAAAAAGTTCCAGGCGTCGCCGTTTTCGCTGTAGTCCTCCCGCACCGTTCCCCACTGCCTCTCGCTCAGGTAGGGGCCCCATTTTTTCCAGGGAATCTTATTTTCACGCGCCTCTTGCAGTCGTCGTTCTTCCGGATTCATGGCCTTGCCTCCTTCGGACTCAATGGGTTGATTGCTTTAAGGGTTTTTTAGGGATCGTCCCGACAATTATATCAGTAATTTATCTCTTGTGGTTTATTTCTATCCTCGGGATTTTCTGCCGTCGGACCCGTATTGATCCAGGCGGTGAACAACTTATACCCGATCGACATCACCACCGCGCCGGTAAAAAGGCCGATAAACCCGGAGAGCATGAACCCCCCAATAACGCCCAGGAATATGACCAGCATCGGGACCGGGGCGCCTTTGCCCAGCAGGACGGGTTTCAGGATATTATCCGAAAAACCTCCCAGCAAAAGGTACACCGTCCAGCCGATTGCCGCTGCGGTGCTTCTCTCTGAAAACATATAGACGGCTACCGGAAGCACTACCAGGAGCGGCGGTATCTGCAGGACGGCCAGCAGGAATACCAGTAAGGTCCATATCCCCGGGTAGGGTATTCCCGCCAGAAAGAAGCCGATTCCGACCAGGGCCGCCTGGATGAAGGCCACCCCCAATACCCCTTTGACGACGTTGCCCACCGTTATTTTTATAATATCGGCAAATTCATCACCCCGGCGTTCGGCCAGTTTCCGGCCAACACAAGGATTACAGAGGCCAGCTTCGGTCTTCCCCCCATGATTTTGGCCATCCGGTTATGCAACGGCATAAGGGCTATACCCAGGATAAAACCCCACAGACGGAAGCCAGGTTCTGGGGTGACAGGTTGGGCACCATGCCGATGTCCTTGATGCCTTTGTTAGTATCCTCCACGTCCAGGTAGAACGTCTGCTTATCAAGGATCGCCGCCGCGGCGTGGGACGGAAAGCCACATGAATGATCACCCGGGTCGCACGACCGCTCGACACGGTGCGCCGTCGGCCCCGGCAATCTTCAGGGGCAGGCAGACGAGCTGGACGCGACCCGGCTGGACACCTGACAGGTTAAGCCCCTCGATGATCCAGATGCCGGCCCCGAGCAAGGCCTGGTGCGTTTCCATCCCGTCCACACGAAAGCCGCCGACGGAGAGGTAGTCGATCCCCACCAACCGGACCTGCCGCTCAACGAGATAGCGGGCCGCCGCTGCTGAAATATAGACAAAGCCCTCGACGAAGGTGTCTCTATGCCAGCAGCGTTCCGAATTGCCGGTCTTGAACAGAATCCGCTCACCGCGCCGGAGGCGATGGCGGCGCAATTCCTCGGGCTTGATCGATTCGGGATCCCGGATGGCGATTACCCGGGCGGAACCGATGACCGTATCGAGAGGCAGGGCCTCGATCCCGGGGCCGCCGCGGATGAAGTGCGCCGGCGCGTCCATGTGGGTGCCCGTATGAGCGCCCATATCGATCTGGGACACCGTACAGGGATCGCCCCGCTCCAGGTCCAGGGCAGGGCTGAAATGGGCCGGCGGGTCACCCGGCCAGTGGACCATGCCATTTTTCAGCGTTACGGAAATGTCGATCCAAGGTGAAGTCATCCTATTTTCCTTTCCAATGTTTCAGGCCCTGGTAATGACATTCTTGATTCCTCCCTTCGCGAGACGGTGGCTCCCATTTGCAGCAGGGTCGCCAAAGCCCTGATCCGCTTGTCCACGCCGTCCAGGCCGACGGCCTGCGCGCCCAAAAGACGCCCGTCGAATTTCCGAAATATGATCTTCATGGCAATCGGCCTGGCGCCCGGGGAATACCCGGCGTGGTGGTCAACATTTTTCAATTATTTATTGTTCAGTGTTTCTTCCCGCACGGTCCACCCCATCCGGGTCAACTCTTCTTTGGCCCGAGGTGTGGCCTGCCCCCGCAGCCAGAGGATGCGCTGCTTGGCCTTCAGGTCCGGACGGGAGCCGAAGCGGTTGATTCCCTCGGTCCAGGAGAGGCGGTCCACCGGACCGGCCGCCACCAGGGCCCCCGTTCCCGTTCGTCCGACGATGGGTGCCTCTTTCTCCAGGGCCTTAATCGGCGCTGTCTTTTCGTTATAATCGGCCAGCATCTCCATGGCCTCCGCCACGAAGCGGGCCTGGTCAAATGATAGTACCGTGGTGGCCACCGGCAGGACGGCCGGCCGGCCTGCGGTTTTGGGTAGCCTCTCCAGGGCCTTGACCAGACGGGTCTGCAGGGTCAGCGTGAAGTGCTGCTGGCGCATCAGGAGATCCACCTGGTCCTGGGAAACCCCCATGGCCTTCAGGGACCGCTCGTTCTGGACCTTGAGGTCCCCGGGAGGCATGTCCCACACCCAGTTCGACAAGGTGGTGGTGGTCGAGATAACCATGCCGGCCGGGACCACGGCCTTGAAGGCCGAAATCCCCAGGCCCCCGGCAAAGGCGGCCGAAGCGATGTCATCGAGCATCTTGGTGAGGACCGGGTTGGTGGAGTAAGGATCCACCTCCAACTCCCGGGCAATCCGGCGGCGCTGATCGTCGTAACCGAAGGCGTCGGCGGTGACTTTCCCGGTCATGCGCAGGGTCGCTTCCTCCACCGTCATTTTCGCCCCCTGGGCCGGCGAGGTTTCAGGCGCTCCGGGCAGCCGGGCCCCCGGGCCGGCCGGAGGCGGGGCGGATTGCTTTTCCTGTTCCTTCATGTCCCCCAGCTTCTGGTAACCGGTTTTCGCCCCCCGTCCGACCCGCTCGAAAAAGCGCCCCACGCCCTCCGGTATGCCCTTGATCGTCTCTTCCGGTTTCTCGATCAACTGGCCGATCTGCCGGCCGAACTGCCGGCCCGAGGCCTTCAGGCCCGCCACAAAGGCGTCTGATTTGGACACTTTTTCCAGCCGGTCCATGGCATCGATTTCCTTGATCCGAATTTTCGCCATGTCGGGGCTGCGGGCGATAAAGGTCCCGAAATCGGAGAAGATGGTAAATTTCATCAGGAACCCGTCTGTGGGTACCGTTTCTTCGATCCGGTAGCGTTTCCCTTGAAGCAGTTCGGGTGGTAACACCGCGCCGGCCTTCAGGGTGGGCGGCGTTTCGAAGCCTTTTTCCGCCCCCCGGGCAGCTGGAATCATACCGATCCCTAAAGCCGACCATAAAAAAGTAATCAAACAGGCGCCTTTCACTATTCGGGAAAATCCGAGTACCTTTTTCTTTTTCATAACCATCCTTTACGTTTCAATATCTATGCTGTCGTTTCAATACAGTCCTGCCAAAAACAAGGGTAGGGATTTAACTCGCAGGAGTCTGGCCAACGGTCAACCGGTGGACATCCTTCCAGGACCAGATCTGGGTCATCGTGCGCTTCTGTGAATCGTCGCCTCCGTAAATGATATAGCCCTGGATGGGACCTGTCCTGATATCGGTCTGGAAGCGTTCCCTGAATCGTTCGAGGTTTTTGAAAAAATCCGGATTTATGGTGGCGCCTGATTTGACTTCGACGGCGCCTAATTCCTGGCCCCGGTCGATGAGGAGATCGATTTCGAGTCCGCGGGATTCCCGATAATGAAAAAGATTGGGCCGTTCCCCCCCATGGACGCCGGCCTTGAATATTTCGGAAAAGACCCAGCTTTCCAGGATGGCCCCGCGCAGGGGGTGGAGCCGGAGCTGCTCCGGTTCCCGAATGCCCAGGAGGTAGCAGACCAAGCCGCTGTCAAAGAAGTGCAATTTGGGCGCTTTGACAACCTGCTTGCGGATATTGACGTGCCAGGCCGGGAGTCGATGGACCAGGTAGCTGGTTTCCAATATGGAGAGCCAGGCGCGGGCTGTATTATGCGTTACCCCGGCATCGCCGCCCAGGGTGGACAGGTTTATCTCCTGGGCCGTACGCCCGGCGCAAAGCTTAAGAAACCCGGTAAAGGATTGAAGGTCCCCGATGTTGACGACCTGCCGGACATCACGCTGCACATAGGTGGATGTGTAATCCGCCAGCCATTGATGGGCCGGGATGCTCCGATCGTAGATCCGGGGATAAGCTCCCTGCCAGAGCAGGGTAAACAGATCGCCGGGCGCGTTGGGAAAGCTCTGTAATTCCATCAGACTGGGTGGCATCAACACTAGAAGGCCACAACGGCCCGCCAGTGATTGGGAAATGGATTGAGTCAGACCGAAATGCTGCGACCCGGTCAGGATGAACCGGCCCGGATCCGGGCGGGCATCCAATTCGCCCTGCAGGTAATTCAACAGTTCGGGGACATGCTGGACGTCATCGATGATGGCGCCGTCAGCAACCTTGGCCAGAAAACCCCGCGGGTCGCTTCGGGCAAAATCGCGGTGGTCCAACGCCTCCAGGGATATATAGGGCTTGTCCGGAAAGGCGGTCCGGCTCAGGGTGGTTTTGCCGGACTGCCTGGGGCCGGTGACGACGACGGCAGGATAATAGCCGGCCAGTTCCAGCAGCTTCTTTTGCAGGGTGCGGATGATCATGGAATTAAGAGTGACATATTATGCATATTTTGTCAATTCTGTGTACAATTTATGCATTCATACGCCGGACGGGCCAGGGCCGATCCACCCCCGGGTTGGCCTTTTCCGGGCAGCTCCGCTTACCCAATCGCCTGATTGCAGGGTTATCCCACCGCTTCCGGCAGTTCCAGCAGGAACCGCCAAACCGGAACAACCTCGATGATCCCGGTTTTTAGTTCGATCCGCCCTTCCTCTTTACGGGTCACGATGGTTCCTCTTTTCAAGCTGAGTTCGGCCATCGCCTCGCTCAATGACCCCGTTTCACGTTTGCGCGTCTGAGACCCGGCCAGGGACTCACAGACCTGGACCAGCATCCGCGATCGTCCCCGCTGGGGAACAACAAAATCGACTTCCCGGCCGGTCCCGGTTTTGTAATAGTAGATACCGGGGTGAAAACGGCGGAGCGCGACAAAAACCAAATTTTCTAGGAGATGTCCACTGTTAACTAAAACCCCCGAGGACACGGAGGTGACCAGGGCGTGATCGATGCAGTAAACCCGCTTCGGGTTGGTATTGCTGCGTGCCAGCGAGGCGTCGAATTTACGGACGGTGAACAGAAAATAGGCGTCTTCGAACCACTCCAGATAATCCGAGACGGACGACTTGGGAACTTTATGGCCCAGTGACTTGAGATATCCCGAGAGACTGTTGACGGAGTATTGCGACGCTGTGTTGTCCACCAGCCAGTGGGTCAGGTCGGTCACCGCCCTGGGGTGGGAAACGTCATGTCGCTCGACCAGGTCCCTAAACAGGATCGTTTGAAAATATTCCTGGTGCGTCTTGATTCGCAGGTTTCGGGAAAGGCCGGCGACCTCGGGGAAGCCGCCGGACTCCCAGTATTCCTCGAAAGTCTTCTGGATGAGCAGCCGCTGCTTCGTCGAAAAAGGCCCCCCGCCTTCGATACTCTTAAAATCTAGAAATTCTCGGAACGAGAAGGGAAACATCTCCCAGGACAGTGCCCGGCCGCGCATTTGGGTGGCGATCTCCTTGGAAAGCATCCTGGAGGATGAACCCGTTAGGTAAACCTCGCATTTTTCGGTACGCAGCAGACGGTCAACGAAAGGTTCCCAACCCGGAACAGCCTGAACCTCGTCGAAAAAGCAGTAGACCGTCTCCGTATTTTTTTTCTCCGGGTAGACAGAGTAATAGGCCTCGGCGATCAACCCGAGATTATCCTGCCGCAGGTTGTGGAGGCGGTCGTCAAAAAAATTCAGGTATAATATGTTTTGCCGCGGGACGCCCGCCTCCAGCAGTCGACGGATAATCTGGAAAAGATAGGTCGATTTTCCACACCGGCGCACTCCGATGCAAACGACCGCCTTGCCCGGAACGGTTTCGATTTGCAGCCGGCGGGGCACGCCGGTCTCCAGCCGGGTTTCCTGGAAGTCCAGAATGATCGATTTGATCGTTTCTATCATGCGAGCCCTCCCGGTTGCGATTCCGGTCAATAAGGCCAAACCGGTCATAATTATTACCGGTTTTCCCCCTAGCCGTCAAGAAAAATATCCGGATTTAATCCTGCCGAATGCCGGGATTGGCTGAACCGATCACGAGCCTCTCTCTACTTTTTGGCGATCGAACGCACCGCCGAACCGGCTGTGACCAGATCAAGCCGATGAAGAACAGCTTGATGCCCAGCAGGATGCCGACGGCCCACAGGCCGGAGAGTGGGAACTGACCCCAGATCATCAGGCCGAGCAGGATGGAGACGATCCCTCCGAAAAGCAGCCAGCCCCAGCCGTCAGCCGGGCGCAGTCGGATCCCGGCGGCCAACTCCCCGATGCCGTCGAGAATAAAGTAGACCGCCAGCAGGATGGTCAGCACGCCGGCGGCGAACAGCGGATGGGCCAACAGGGCGAGCCCGGCCAGCAGGGTCAGCAGACCGATGGCGAGCAGCAGCCCCTTGCCCAGACCGCCCGCCTGGAAGGCCCAGATCAGCCGCACGATCCATCAGGTTGCTTTCTACTCCCCCCGAACCCCAATCAGCCCACCCTGATCGCCCGGACCTCGGCGGCGCGCTTATCGACCGGGATCGTGGGTAATTCGCCCTTGCTCTTGATCGGCAGGCTGCGGAGGTGATCCATGATCGCCTGCCATTCCTTGATCTCCCGGACAGTGTCTTTTCCCGCCACGGTGGCGACACTGCCCTGGTCCACCGTTCCCGGCGGCGCCAGCAGGTAACCCGAGTTTTCCCGAGGCGCATCGAGTGCCTCGACCTTTGACGTGAGGGCTTGACCCGCCTTGTTCTTGGCCACAAGCGCCAGTTGGCCCTTGGTGTACTTCGGGATAGCCACCAGAATCGTACCGAGCATCAGGGGACACGTAAGGCTGTACAATTTCTCGTCCTTTCCGGTGATGTCGATGGCGCGGTAGCCGCGGTCGAGGTCTCCCAGTTCGATGGCCGTCACCACCTCGAATCGCGGGCGCGACGGATCGTAGCGGAACCTCATACCGGAGGCGCGGGGGAAATACTCGCCGGGGTGGGCCGGGTTATCCATGAGGAAAAACTCGAGGATATGCTTCAGCTCCAAGCCCGTAAAGTAGGCGGTCACCAGGGCACTGCCGGCGGTCGTATCCACCACACCGGCGCCGAGAGGCGCCACGGCGAACATGTCGTAGACGGTCTGTACCCCCGTCTTCCCACGTTTCAAACCGGCGCGCATCATCCCGTTGGCCGTGAAGCCGATGTCCGCTTTCGTGGCCTTTCTGAAGGCGTCGGTGCAGAGGTTGGCGAGGAAGGTCCCGGCGGCGATGTCGGTGAAAGTGTTGGGCAGATCCCGCGGCGCCAGGGCCAGCGGCTGATCGATGCGGTAACCGCGGGAGGCGAACACGGCTCCGGTGACCGTCTTCTTAAACTTTTCGATCGCAGCGGCGATGGTCCGATCGCCGGCCAGGGTGTCGTCGATCGGGTGGAGCCGGTACGACTCGACCGTCAGTTTACCGCCGGCGAGGGTGATTACCAGTTCGCCGAGATTTGCGCTTTCCTTGCCGGTCTGGACCACGGGTGTGCGATCGTTGACGATGATTGCTTCCTGCAGCTCGGTGTGGCTGTGACCTCCGATCACCACATCGATGCCCGGCACAGCCCTGGCTACACTTACGTCTTCGCCGTCGGTGTAGCGCCCGTCCTTCCCTTTCTCCACGCCGCCGTGGCTGAGGCAGATGACCAGATCCACCTTCTCTTTGTCGCGGAGAATTGCGACCATCGCTTTGGCAGCTTCGATGGTGTCGGTGAAGGTCACCGCTCCGCCACTGGTGTAGATTTGCGCCTCCTTGCCGAGCAGTCCGAAGATACCAAAGCGCAGGCCGCCACGTTCGATTACGGTATAGCGGCGGATCACTCCGTCCTTGGACAGGCGCTGGAGATCGGCCAGCGTAGCATCCTGCTTTGAGAAATCGGTATTCGAGGAGAGCACCGCCGGAACCTGGCCGGCCTTGGCGGCCACACCGACAGACTGGCCCAGGCCGTCAGGGCCGAGGTCGAATTCATGGTTGCCGAAGGTGGTGGCGTCGTAGCCCATTCGGGACATGAGCTGCAGTTCGCAGCCGGTCTCGCGGGTCGCAGCGCCGAACGGAGTCCCCATGCTGTAGTCGCCTGCGTCCAGTACGAGCACCGGCCCCTGAGCGGTGCGCGCCTTCTTTCTTTGGGCGATCAAGGCCGCCAGACGGGCGTACCCACCGCGGGTCGTATCGTCGTTGGGTTTGAAGGGGGTGTAGTCCGCGGCCGGACCCATGCCGATGAAGCTCGAGTGCAGGTCGTTGGTGTGCAGAACGGTGAAAGTCTTCTTCCCGTCCGGGGCTGCTGACAGTCCTCCCGGCAGGAGGATCGTCACGCCGACTGCAGCTGAGACTGCCAGAAACTCGCGACGGGAGATTGTCCCGTGTGACATGAGGGTGAAGGTCTCCTTCCCATCCGCTGCTGCGGTTGGTTCTTTGGCTACGTTTTTCATTGTTGTGGCCTTTTTGTTTGTTGGGTTGGTTGCTGCGCCCCTCCGTCTTACAACGGCGGGCGCAGCAGTGATGGTTCAGGTTAGGGATTGTCGCGCAGCGTTAAAGCTACAGCACTCCGCCGCGTCCAGGCTGCTTCTAAGCGGGGTATTCCTTGAGCTTCTCCATCACTTCATCCGGTTTAAAGCCGGCCGCCTTCTGACTTTGCGGCCTTAGTTGCTGCCGCCGTGCGGCCTGGTCACGGCTTCCATCACGCGATCGAGGTTGAAGCTGCCCGGCTTCTGGCGCGGCGGGAACTCCTTGAAGCTCTGCAGCCACTGCGCGGTGTACGCGGCGGCGGGGGCGAGAAGAAAGGCGCGATCGATGCGCCACTGCGGGTAGCCCATTCCTTCCTTATCCGCGCGTTCGAAGGGGTCGTTGCGCAGGTTGAAGAGCTTTGGCAGCCGAAGCGTCACAAAGGGTTCCTGCCAGACGTCGAAACCGTGTCCGCGCTGCTCGAGGAAAACCATTTTCCAGTTGTCGTAGCGCAGCGCCGCGACGTTGCCGTCGTCCGTCCAGTAGATGAACTCCCGGCGGGGCCACGGCCTCTCGCCTTTCAGCGCTGGCGCCAGGTTGTAGCCGTCGAGGTGAACCTTGTAGGTCATGGTGCCGACCGTGCGGCCCTTTTTGAGGTCTTCCTTGGCGGCCGAGTCTCCAACCGCCGCCAGCAGGGTCGGCAGCATGTCCTCGTGCGAGCCGATGTCGTTGATAATGGTGCCCGGCTTGATGACGCCCGGCCACTTGATCAGGGCCGGCACACGGTAGCCGCCCTCCCAATTCGTGTTCTTTTCCCCGCGAAACATGGTGGTGCCGCCGTCGGGCCAGCTCATCGTCTCGGCGCCGTTGTCGGTCGAGTACATGATGATGGTGTTGTCCTCGAGGCCGAGTTCCTTGAGTTTGGCGAGCACCTGACCGACGTGGCCGTCGTGCTCGACCATGCCGTCGGAATAGACGCCCAAGCCGGTCTTGCCCTGGGATTCGGGCTTGAGATGGGTCCAGATGTGCATGCGGGTGGAGTTCCACCAGAGGAAGAAGGGCTTGTCGGCCTTCTTCGCGCGCTCCATGAAGTCGAGCGCTTTGGCGGTGACTTCCTCGTCGATCGTTTCCATCCGCTTCCTGGTCAGCGGTCCGGTGTCGGTGATGCGGCCGCCGGCGAAGCTGTGGATGACTCCGCGCGGCCCGAACTTCTTTTTGAACTCGGGGTTCTTCGGGTAATCAGGGTTCTCCGGCTCCTCCTCGGCGTTGAGGTGGTAGAGGTTGCCGAAGAACTCGTCGAAGCCGTGGGCCGTCGGCAGCATCTCGTCGCGATCGCCGAGGTGGTTCTTGCCGAACTGGCCGGTCATATAGCCGTGCGCCTTGAGCAGGCCGGCGATCGTCGGGTCTTCCTTTTTCATTCCCTCGGGAGCGCCCGGCAGCCCGACCTTGGTGAGGCCGGTGCGAATAGGCGACTGCCCGGTAAGGAACGCGGCGCGCCCGGCGGTGCAGCTCTGCTGCCCGTACCAGTCGGTGAAGAGCGCGCCTTCCTGGGCCAGGCGGTCAATATTGGGGGTCTTGTAGCCCATCACCCCCAGGTTGTAGGCGCTGATGTTGAATCCGCCGATGTCGTCGCCCCAGATGATCAGGATATTGGGTTTTTTATCCTGGGCCGGCACCGGGCCGGCAACCAGCACCAGGGCTATCACCATCCCAGCAAATAGTAAAAAGTGTTTGGAAAATCGATGCATATTCGCTCCTTTCGAAATAAAATAAAGTACAAACTGTTTATTCAAAATAGAGAAATTACTAATGTAATGTCAAAAAAAAAATCGGCATCGATTCGATAACCGGGAGGCATGATGATCGAGACGCGAATCCTGCAACAAGTGGTGATTCTGGCCGAAGCCCGCATTCAGTGAATTGACCGGAGAATCAGACCTGGCAATACGCCCGTTGACCCCGCATCAGGGCTATTTTTTGGGGCGGGCCTGGCACCCGCTGTTGAGCGAGAAGGAATCATCCATTCAGAGGGTGCTGCAATTTCCTCTTGCCCCCGTTACCCACAGGGCCTTGACCAGGAATCATGCTAATTCCATTGCTACACCCAATAACACCCATTGTCCATAATAACGCGCGATGAAATTTTGGAAAGCCTGGATTCCAGCTCCGTCAGGGTCTGGCCTTGGATCCCGCTATCTCCCGCCTCAACATCTGGGCGTCCCGGTAGTTCGGGTGCTGCTCCAATAGAGCGTCCAGTGCCTTTACGGCCTGTTGACGCTCTCCTTTCTTGTACAGGTAAAAAGCCAGGGTAAAGGAATACCGGGGGTCCTCGGGTCGCAATTCGCTGGCCTTCCGGCAAAAGCCAAGGGCTTCCTCCGGACGGTCCTTGGAAAGCAGGACGCACAGGTTATAGGCCGCCGGGGCCATCTGCGGATCGGCTTTTAGGGCGGCCCGGAGATGTCTTTCCGCCTGCCTGGGGTCCTTCTGCTCCGCCTTCAGCAGCCCCAAATTGAAATGGGCAGCCCCGCTTTCCGGCGCGATCTGCAGCGCCTGACGGAGGGATTTTTCGGCCTGGAGATTGTCTCCCGCCCGAGAATAGGCCAGGGAGGCGTTCACCAGGGCCAGCACGGCCTGGGGCTCTTTCCTAAGCGCCGTCTGATAGGACTCGATGGCCGGTTTGAACTTCCCGGTGCTCAGATAATAGTTGCCCATGTTGTAGTGCGAGGTCCAGTGGTCCGGGCGGGCCTGGATGAAGGCCAGGTACTCTTCGTTCGCCTTTTCCAGCCGTTTAGCCTCGTCCGCTTTGAGGTTTTCCCGCGGATAGCCGACTAGGGCCGCGGCGGCCTTGACGCGCACCAGGCGGATTTCATCCCCGGCGGCACTCAGGAGAATGGGCACGGTTTGGGGCGTGAGGTTCAGGCCAAGCGTTTCGGCGGCTGCGGAGCGGACCAGCGGCGACGGGTCTTTAATCGCCTGGAGCAGGGCCGGAATGACCCGCGGGTCCCCGATCACCGGGAGCATTCGAACGAGGGAAGCGGCGAAGACTTCGTCACGCTCCGGCCCGCTAAGGTAGGCCAGCATATCCGGGAGCCGGCCCCAATCCCGCTTGCGGGCGGCCTCCACCAGGCCGGCGCGGTGGAGGATCGGCTTCTGGTAATCGCGGGTCCGCCAGGCACGGACCTGTTGATCGGCCCAGGCGGAGTCCTTGTCCTTATGGCAGCCGTTGCAGGCATTGGGCGATTTAAAGGCCAGCGTGGCAGCCGGCGCCGGTGGCCGCATGGAGTGGTCGCTGCGCTGCATGCGGGCAAACTCGGTCAGGGGCATGTGGCAGGCGATGCAGCGGCTGCCCGGGCTGCCTGCGGGGTGGCGGGTATGCTCGGCGGCCTTCTCCACCCGGGCCTGGTGGCAGGGCAGGCAGGCGGCGTCGGGATCCTTTTTCTGGCGGAAGCGGCCGCTGGAGGTGTGGCAGTGGAGGCAGCTCAGCTTCCCGGACTTTACGCAGGGGCTCATGAGCCAGGTGGTGTAGGTGTAGTTTTCGCCCAGGTCGCGCCCGTCGGGATAGTAATCCGGGTCTTCCAGGGTAGTCAGGTCGTAGTGATCGAAGAAACGCTCTCCCAGGGCATAGGTCCGGGTCAGCGGAGTGGCTTTGGCGTGGCAGGAGGAGCAGGCGGCGTTGTTCTGGTCCACAGTAAAAGAACTTCCCCCACGGATCATCTTCAAATCCTTGGGAACGGTGCCTTTGGGGGCCTCCCGGCAGACCCGGATGTGCTCGTCCGCCGGGCCGTGGCAGGTCTCGCAGTTGATGCCCGGCTCGGCCCAGGTGGTTTTGTAGGTGTCGGTCTTCAAGTTGTAGTTGGTCGAGAGCTGGCTCACATGGCAACTGTAGCAGGCCGTGTTGAAGGTGTACTGCCAGTCTTTCCAATTTACCGGCTCATCCGGCCGCCGCCCGGGAAAGTGCCGGACCCCGCTGGCGGCGGTGTCAAACCACTCTTTCCTGCGCACGTCGTAGGCCACGGGCAGGGTCTGCAGCCGGCCGCGATCGAGGGGGGTCAGAAAATAATAGACATTTTTGCCGCCCAGGACATGGGCGATGGGGTAGGTTTTCTTGCCCTTCGGACCCTGCTCCAGCACGTAGCCTTTACCCGGATCGACGAC
>JALOOY010000309.1 GCA_025454185.1 Thermodesulfobacteriota bacterium | reverse complement strand
GAGATGGTGGCGGCGCTTGAGGCACTATCCTCGTAATCCCAGCCTGAACACCGGGTGGTTTGCCATCCCAGTTGGTGCAGTTGGCCGTCGGGGAACCATTCGACACGAACAGGTGGCACCGCGTGGTGAGGAATAGATCGCTGTATTATAGACAGCACGTGACTCTCCGCAAGGGACTAACCTCAGCTGGGATCTAGCTGAAGATATCTGGCACTATGGATCCAAAGATGAAGGTACTGGTAGTGGATGATTTTTCAACCATGCGCAGGATTATCAAGAATATTTTGCGCCAGTTGGGCTTTGAAAACATCCGCGAAGCCGATGACGGGCAAGCGGCCCTCGAGGTGCTGCGCAGTGAAAAAATTGATTTCATCATATCCGACTGGAATATGCCGCGCCTGTCCGGAATCGAGCTGCTCAAGGCGGTCCGCACCACCGCCGAATGGAAAGACACGCCCTTCCTGATGGTGACCGCCGAAGGCCAGAAGGAGAACGTGATCGAAGCGGTGAAGGCCAAGGTCAGCAATTACATCGTCAAGCCCTTTACCCCGGAAACACTGGGGGAAAAGATCAATAAAATTTTTGAGGTCCACTGAAGGGCAGCCCTTTTTCGGGGCCCGCCCCGGGGCCGGAAGCCGGTCCGGGGTCCGGAGGTAACGTAGATCATGGCGGATAGTTTCACGACCAGCGCCGGCCTGGGACAGCCGGCCCCGGTCGAGCGGGTTCGCCCTTCTCTGCGGGAGGCCATCGACCGGGAGAGGCCCGGGAAGCGCCCCCGAAAACCCGGGGCGCCTCCTCCGCTCCCGGCTGAAGGGTCGGAGGCGGAAGGTCCCGAGTCCGCCGAGGAACTAAAAAGATCCGGCCGCCTGGTGGACATTGTCATCTAAACCGAGGCCTGCGGCAGCCGGCCCCGGCCGCCGTTTTTCCAGGAGGGGATTATGACCGCAATGGATCTGGGATTTTTGATCAGCGAAGGGGCCGCCATCATCTTATTGGCGGGGTCTTTATGGTTTATGCTGCGGACGAAAATTGCGGAAAACCAGCCCTGGTCCGAAACCCCGGACGGGCCTGCCGCCCCGGCCTCCCAGGCCCAGTTGCGGCAACTGGTCGAGGAATCCCAGGCCCTCTGCCAGGAACTTCTAAACGGCCTGGACGATGGCAAGGGCGCGGCGCGGGGGAGCATTGGGCGAGGTACGGAGCAGGTGGCGCGCATCTCCCGGTTGTTGAACCGGGTGGGGGCCGAGCCGGAGTTGGCGCCCGAGGTCGAAAATAGAAACCGGTATCATGAAGCCATCGACCTGGCCCGGGAAGGGTTCTCCCTTTCCGAAATCGGAAAAAAACTTGACCTGACCAAGGGAGAGGTGCAACTGCTCCTTGACCTGAAATCCTTTTGTTTGCAGTAGGGGCGGCGGCTGCCCGTGAAGACCTCTCCGCTCCTGTCCCCCCTTTCCGGCGCGCCGTTGACCGTGGGTCTTAGCGGAGCAGCGCCTCGGGACCTGGTGGCCTTGGGGGAGGTCGTCCCGGCGACCCTGGTGGCCGAACTGGATGCCCAGCGGGCCCTGATCCAGATCAAGGGCCGGCACCTGATCGCCGAAACCCCCGGACCGCTGCCGGATCAGGGGGAATTCCAGGTCCGGGTGGAACAGGTGGAACCGCGGATGGTCCTGCGGCTGGTGGCCGGAGATACTCCCGCCGGGTCTGCTCCGGAGGCCCGTTTGAAGGCCTGTCTGGCCGGGGACCGGCCGGCAGCGGCAGCGGCCGAGGCCTGGCAGGCCTTGAACGCGATCGAAAAGAGTAGGTGGCCTCCGGAGATCCGGGAGGTCTGGACGGAATTTCAGGGGACGCTGCAAAGACGCTCCGGCCGTTTAGCGGCGCAGCCGGCGGCAGAGGCCTTCGAAGATTTGCTGAACTTGTCGGGCCTGAACTGGGAAAACAAATTGCAGACGCTGGCCCGGCAGGGAGATGCAGATGAAGGGCCGAACCCGGCCCGGGAAGACTTGAAGGGTCTCCTGCTTTTCTTGAAATCCCGCCTGGAACCGGTTGATCCCGAATTGGTCCGGACCCTGGAGCCCCTCCTGCAAAAAATTGAACTCTGCCAGTGGCTGAACGCCTCGGAAAGCGGGAAATTTCACTTGTTGCTTTTTTTCCCCTGGTGGCTTCCCGAGGGTCCGGGCTGGGCTGAACTGCTCATTTCCGAGGAACGCTCCCCCGGGGCACCCGCCAGGGGGAAAAGGTCCTCCCTTCTTTTTCTGCTGCACCTGCCGGGGCTGGGGAAACTGCGGGTCGAGGTGGTCCTGGGGGCCGGCAGCCTGTACGGCCGGTTTAAAACCGAAAGACCGGAGGTGGCCGCCTTCCTGAGGGATCAACTTCCCGGCCTGAAAAAAGGCCTGGCCGCCCTGGGCTATCAAGCGGTCCTGGAGAGTCTGGCGGTGGAAGCGGAACAGTTGGGAGATTCCCTCCCGGCGCGGCTGGCCCATTGGCCCGCGTCCCTGGTCAGCCGGGTGGTTTGACCATGGACCGGCCGAAAGACGGTCCGGGGCCCCGCCGGGCCGCCGCCCTCCGCTACCGCCCGGATCGGGACAGGGCCCCGCGGCTGGCGGCCAAGGGCTCGGGGGCCGTGGCCGAAAAAATCATCGAAGTGGCCCGCCGGCACGGGATCCCCATCCAGGAAGACCCGGCCTTGATCCAGGTCCTGGCCGGTCTGGACCTGAACCAGGAAATCCCGCCGGCAGTGTATCTGGTAGTGGCGGAGATCCTGGCCTTTGTCTATAGTTTGAGCCGCCGGGAAATTCCCGCAGCCCCCGGGCCCGGGTAAAAATTTCCCTCCGGGTCCGGCCGGAGGGAAACGGCGGGCCCCACGGCAAGTCCGGTCTACGGGCGGGTAAAAGCAGAAAAAGGACTGGCAATTAAAAAATGCAATTAAATCAATCCGTTAAAAAATAAATCGGGGCCCGCCCCCCGTCAGAAAACGGCTTGCCGATAATGGCATATTGATTGCATTTAACAACATAAAAAACAAGGAGCGATCCTCTTGAACAAAGAACTGGCCCCGCTGGGGGCCCTCCATCAGGAACGGCGCATCAGCATTATCATCAACAACCTGAGCAATGCCCAGACGGCGGGCTTCAAGAAGGACATTCCCGTTTTTCAAGACATCTACTTTCATGAACAGGAACGGCTGCGGAACCAGAAGATGGAGGTTAGCCGGACCGATTTCAGCCAGGGTGATCTGCTGCGGACCGGCAACGATCTGGACCTGGCCATCACCGGCGAGGGATTTTTCAAGATCAGCACGCCCGACGGGGTCCGCTATTCCCGGGCCGGGAATTTCCGGCTGGATGCCCAGGGCCGGCTGGTCAACGCGGCCGGTCTGGCGGTCCTGGGCCAGAACGGGGAAATCATCCTGGACGGAAAAAAGAAAATCTCGGTGGGCACGGATGGTACCGTGCAGGCCCTGGGGACCGAGAGCAACAGTACACCGGAAACGGTGGGGAAAATCGCCCTGGTGCGTTTCGCCGATGCCGGGGCCCTGAAAAAAGAGGGGCACACCCTGTTTCGCAACGACGGGGTCCAGGGCGAACTGGAGACCGGCGAGGCGGAGATTCAGCAGGGCCTGCTGGAAGGCTCGAACGTGAACGCCGTGGCGGAAATGGCCCAGATGCTGGAGGCCTACCGGACCTATGAAACCTGCCTGAAAATCATCCAGTCCGACGACGAGCTGACCGGGAAGACGGTCAATGAAGTGGGACGGGTGTAAAAAGAAAATAAAGATGAACATC
>JALOOY010000308.1 GCA_025454185.1 Thermodesulfobacteriota bacterium | reverse complement strand
CTGGCCCTTTTCTGGATCCCCTGGTCCGTGCTGGACGGAACCTTCTGGTTCAAGGAGGATAAGGTCCGGGAACATCTCCTGGGAGCGGCCCTGATGGTCGCCGGAGTGTTCTTGATCGGGTGGCGAGGTTAGTTTATAATAGCGCAACTTTATCGGGAGCCGCCATGACACCCACCATCAAGAAACGATCGGAGAAAGCGGGGCTGCCGCCCGGGACCCTGATTCATTTGGGGGAGCGCCGGAGCGAACGGACGCGCATCACCTTACTGGATTACGGGGAGGACCATTGCGAGGAAGGGGAAGTGGAGCGGATCGATGAATGTTCCCGTTACCAAGACCGTCCCTCGGTCACCTGGATCAACGTCAGCGGCCTGCACCAGGTGGACCAGATCGAACAACTGAACCAATGCTTCGGCCTGCACCCCCTGGTGCTCGAGGACATCCTCAATACGGACCAGCGTCCGAAGATGGAAGACTTCGGCACCTATATCTATATCGTCCTGAAGATGATCTACCCGGCCGACAGCGGATCGGAATTCATCACGGAGCAGGTCAGCCTGATCCTTGGCCCTCGATACCTGATCTCTTTTCAGGAAAGTGAGGGGGACGTCTTCGAACCCATCCGGGAGCGGGTCCGCAACGGCAAGGGCCGCCTGCGGAAACTGGGGGCCGACTACCTGGCCCATGCCCTGCTGGATACCATCGTAGATCATTATTTCATCATTCTGGAACGGTTGGGAGAGCAGGAGGAGGAACTGGAAGAAGTCCTGACCAAAAATCCGACCCCCCGGACCCTGCAGGCCATTCATCAACTGAAGCGGGAAATGATTTTCCTGCGCAAGTCGGTCTGGCCCCTGCGGGAGGTCATCAGCGGCCTGGAACGGGCCGAATCGCCGCTGATCCAGACCTCCACCGCCGTCTATCTCCGTGATATCTATGACCACACCATCCAGGTCATCGACAACCTGGAAACCTTTCGGGACATGCTCTCCGGCATGATCGACATCTACCTCTCGAGCATCAGCAACCGCATGAACGAGATCATGAAGGTGCTGACCATCATCGCCACCATCTTCATTCCCCTGACCTTCATCGTCGGCCTGTACGGCATGAACTTCAAATACATGCCGGAACTGGAATCGCCCTGGGGCTACCCGGCGGTTCTGGTGTTGATGCTGGGCGTCTCGGTTTTTATGCTGTTGTATTTCAAACGGAAGAAATGGCTTTAGTACGAAAAAAAATGAACATCCAACAGCCAACATTCAACATCCAACATCGAAGTGTAGCACAGCCGCCCCCGGCTGCGCCCTTATGGTTGACATTTTCATGCTTCGCGGTTAGCCGCCGCAGACGGCCCTGACGGCCGGGCATGAAATTCTTCAAGATCATCTTCAAAAACGCCTTGCGCCACAAGCTGCGCACCGGCCTGACCATCCTGGGCATCGCCGTGGCCCTGCTGGCCTTCTGCCTGCTGCGGACGGTGATCGCCGCTTGGTATGCCGGCGTGGAGGCCTCGGCGGCCAACCGCATGATCACCCGCAACGCCGTCTCCCTCATCTTCCCCCTGCCCCTCTCCTATCTGCCCAAGATTCGCCAGATACCGGAAGTGCGCAACGTCTCCTACGCCAACTGGTTCGGGGGCATCTATATCGACGAGAAAAACTTCTTCCCCCAGTTTGCCGTGGAGGCCCGCAATTTCTTCAACCTCTACCCCGAGATCGTCATCCCCCAGGACCAGAAAGCGGTCTTCCTGCGGGAACGAAACGCCTGCCTGGTAGGGCGCAAACTGGCCGCCAAATACAAGTGGAAAATCGGGGAGGTCATACCGTTGCGGGGCGTCATCTTTCCCGGCAACTGGGAATTCGTGCTGCGGGGTATCTATCGGGGGGCCCAGAAGAACGTGGACGAGACCCAGTTTTTTTTCCATTGGGATTACCTGAACGAGCAGATCAAGAAGGAAGCCCCGGTCCGGGCCAACCAGGTGGGCTGGTACGTCATCCAGTTGAAGGACCCTTTCCAGGCCCCGGAGGTGACCCGCATCGTGGACCAGGGCTTTAAGAACTCCCTGGCCGAGACCCTCACGGAAACGGAAAAGGCCTTCCAACTGGGCTTCGTGGCCATGACCGAAGCCATCGTGGTCTCCATCCGCGTCATCTCCATCGTGGTGATCTTCATCATCATGATCGTTCTGGCCAACACCATGGCCATGACCGCCCGGGAGCGGATCGGCGAATACGCCATCCTCAAAACCCTCGGCTTCGGCCCCGGGTACATCCTCTGGCTCATTGCCGGGGAATCGCTGCTCATCGCCCTGGCCGGCGGTCTCCTGGGTATCCTGCTGACCTTCCCCACCGTGCAGGTAGTGGGCAAACCCCTGTCCAGCTTTTTCCCGGTCTTCGTCATCATCCCCCAGACCCTGGGGCTGGCCCTGGGGGCCTCGGTCATGGTCGGCCTGGCCGCCGCGGTCTTCCCGGTCTGGCGGGCCGTGACCATCCGCATCGCCGATGGATTGAGAGGGATTGGTTAGTACTGAATTAGAAAACCATAATTGATAATTAATAATTAATTATTGATTATTAATTATTGTTTTTATTAAATATTTTATTGGGTTGTTCTATAGATCCCCTTACAGTCAATTTGTCAATTCATAATTTTTAATTCGTAATGAATACTCAAAGGAAAACCCAAAGGAGCATCAATGATCCACTCATCCCCCTTTCACAACCTGGACGTTTCCTTGATCGATCAACTGATCTTCCATCCCCGACCCGATTTTTCCCCTTCGCCTCCCCCGGGTGCGGAAGACCGCCTGTTCTCCTTAGCGCCCGGGGTCGAAATCGGGGCCCGTTTTTACCTTACCGACCCTAAAAATACAGATCTGCTCTTCTTCCACGGCAACGGAGAGATCGCCGCCGACTACGACGACCTGGGTCCCTGCTTCAACCGCTGGGGGATCAACCTGCTGGTGGTTGACTACCGGGGCTACGGTCGGAGCACGGGAACGCCGTCGGTCAGCACCCTGCTGCCGGACGCCCTGGAGGTCTTCGATCGGGTGGATGCCTGGCGCCGGGAAAACCGGCGTACCGGGCCTTTCCTGGTCATGGGCCGCTCGCTGGGCAGCGCCCCGGCCATCGAAATCGCCCGCGCACGCAGGGAGCGGATCGCGGCCCTGGTCCTGGACAGCGCCTTTGCCCATTCCCTGCCATTGCTGGAGCTGCTGGGGATCCCGGTGCAGGCCCTTGGTATTCGAGAAGAGGACGGTTTCCGGAATCTGGAAAAAATCGCTTTCGCTTCCAAGCCGACCTTACTCATCGCCGGATCACGGGACGAGTTGATTCCGCCCTCCGAGTCGGAGACGCTCCTGCAGCAGTCCGGCGCCCACCGCAAGGAACTGGTCCTCGTCCCCGGCGCCGGCCACAACGACATCTTCACCCGCTGCGGGGAGGGCTATTTCGATCTAGTGGCCCGCTTTATTAAGCCATTGACACGGAAGCAAAAAAAATAAGGGGGAAGTTAAACAACTATAAGTCCATTTTCACGATAGCAGGAAAACTCGGCCCCTTTGGCTGCCTATTGGGCTATCGTATCCGAACGACCTCAAAGAGGACTGACAAGAGGCGAAAGCGCATATAGGAAACTCCATTCAGGATCGTCTGGTCGGCTTATCAGGCCCCCGCTGCCTGTGCCGGGAAGGAAGCTCCAGCGATGACTCGCCGGTCGTCTTCTTCTTGCCTTATCTTATCAGTTCCTCAATAGGATCGGCAGGTAGATGAGGAAAG
>JALOOY010000307.1 GCA_025454185.1 Thermodesulfobacteriota bacterium | reverse complement strand
AGGGTGGGCAGGACCGAGGCCGGCACGTTTTCCCGGGTGCACTCGCAGGTATGGATGGTGGCCGTATTGCAGGTGACCGTGGCGTCGCAGACCACGCTGCCGTTGGGGTTGTTCATGGGGTTGATGGGTCCCCGGCTCATGATGGCCCCGCCCTTTTTCTGGTAGCGCACCGTAATCCGGCGGGTGGCCGTTCCGGACACGCCCGTGATGGTGGCATCCAGGCGGGTGGCGGTGACCCCGCTGAAGGCGGTGCTGAAGGTCCCGGTACCCAGGGTCATGGTGGGCGGGGTGCTGACCGTCGTATAGTCAGGGCGGCCTTCCAGATATTTGCCCACGAACTCCACGCCGCTCTGGGCAATGGCGAAGGCCCGGGCCGAATCCATGTTGGTGGGGATGGACTCCTGGTGCCGGGCCATCAGCGTTCCCAGGACGTAGCCCACCACCCCCAGAATGGCCAGGGTGGCCACCATGATGATGACGGCCGAACCTTTTTCTCCTGTATTTTTTTTCAGACCCATGATGTCCCCTTTTCCTCGATCGGTCAGTTCCTGGCCGCGGAGCTCGATTGGAGCACGATGGCCCCGCCGCCGGTCAGGGATAGCCCCAGGCTTAGATGGACGTTCTTCCCGGAGATGGTGGGGCTGAAGGAGGCCACGTTGCCGGCCAGGACCCGAGTCCCCGAGACGTCTCCCACCCGCTCCAGCAGATTGCCGTTCCGGCGGAAGGTGATGCTGGTGGAGGCGTCCTGGGGGGTGGCGTGCTTCCGGGTAAAGGTGATGCTGGTGTTGCTTACGGCCGTGATCGGGAAATTGACCGTATCGGCGTCTCGGATCTCGCGGGTCATCCGCTCCAAGGACAGCAGCCCCTCATCGAAGATGCGATTGGTATTCTTGACGGTCAGGTAGGCGGCCAGGCTGTTGCCGAAAAAGGTAAAGGTCATGAGTCCGATAATGCCCATGATGACGATGACCACGATCAGTTCGATAAGAGAAAACCCTTTACGGCCGCGCATGGCTTACAACCTGTTGGAGACGAGGCCGGTGATGACCAGCCCGCTGGGCAGCTTCTGGGTATGGGTCACCGTGATCGTGACCCGCTTGATCCCGGACCCGCTCAGGGGGGTGGTCAGGTCGTTCCCGTCCACCTCCACAGGGGCCGATGTGGTCCGGGTGAAGGTCTGGCTGTTCAGGGTGATGGTTTCCGTCTGGGCCGCGGTGGGCAGGCTGAAATAGCCGGCGCCCAGCAAACTTTCATAGCGCTGGCTGGCCAGAAAGTTGGCGGCCAGGACAATCTCCGGGTCTTCGCTCCGGGTCACGGCCGTGACAAAGGGGGCGATGATCAGGGGCAGGACGATGCCGGCGATGGTCAAGAAGACGACGATCTCCAGCAGGGTAAAACCGGCGGAAACGAACATCCTTGCCGAGGGTTTTTTCATATCCCTTGCGCTGCCTCTCTTTAGGTGTAATCTACCCGTCCGGTGAACTGGGCCACCGTGACGGAACTGCTGCCCACCGTGATCGTGAAGCCCCCGTTGGGCTCCCCGAGGGAGTTGAAGTCGACAGTGGCGGCGGAAGCGGTTAGGCCCGCGGGTATGGTCCGGGTGGCCAGGGTGGTGTTGGCTCCGGTCGGATCTCGAATGATCTGATAGGAGCCGGTCCCGTTAAACGTAATACGGTGGGTGACCACATTGGCCATGGCCAGCTCCTGGGTAAGCCGAATGTCGGACCCGACCATGGCGGCCGCCTCGCGCCCGTCGATGGTGGGGCTGTCCAGGATGCGCCCCACGGCCACGGCCGCCAGGATGCCCACAATGACCAGGGCCACGATCAATTCTATGACGGTAAATCCTTTGACGGGTCTCACGGCAACCTTTCCAGCTTTCGGCGATCTTTTTTTGGATATATCTGATTCATCGGAAAAAATTCGATTGGATTAAATTTTTTTTACTCTTCGACAGACTCAGGGCCATGAGCTTGGGCTAAGGGCCGGCATCCAGGAGAAAATGAACCCGTGCTTCCTGGATCCTGGCCTGCGTCAGGATGACGGCCCACCGAACGTCGTCATGCTGGTGGATACCAGCATCCAGGGAGTACGGAACGCTCATAGTTCCTGGCCCCTGGCTTATCCCGCTCTTAAAGCGGGACCAGGGCAGGCTTCGCCAGAATGAGCATAATATGCGGTTATAATTACAAAATGAAGCACTTAAGTTGACGCCAATGCGCCGCGGGTGGGAAGGCTCTCTCGGCTTTCCCGCAGGGTCTCTGTCTATTATTTTCTTTACCCGAACAGTCGGTTTAAAGCCCGGGCAGCCCGCATCCGCCAATAGGCAGCGGTAACCGGGATGGCCAGACGGGGATCGAAGTTCGGATTTTTAACCTTACCAAGTGACGAAAGATAATTGACGTGTTCGGCTACCGAAAGGGTGCAGCCTTTCATCCGCACGTAGCGGGAATTCCGGTTTTCATAGCAGTCCCAGAGGGCGGCAGCGAGCTTCTTCAGCAGGTCGTTGGACCTCGTCTTACGGGCATCCACGGCGGCGGGCGGGTGATAGGTGGGCTCGATGGTGACCTTTTCCCCATCCAGGTTGCCTTCCCAACTGGTACAGTTCCCGGCGAAGATGACCCGTTCATCGGGGGCCAGGTGTAAAGGGCCTTCCACCCGGCCCACCACATAGCGGATCTTTTTCATTTTCCGCTCCGTCTCGGGGTCGAATCCCCGGAAAATATGGACGGCCTCCTGTAAGGCCCCCGGGCAGCCGCCCCAGCAGTAATCGGCCGAATGGGCCTCCGGGAAGGTCCCCACCGTGCAGGTCAGGTTGCCTGTTTTGGGAAAGTACTCGTCGATCCGCTCCAGGCAGAATTGAAAGTTTTTTGTTTTTTCCCGGACCTCTTCCAGGGGAAAATCCCCGCCCACTTCGATCTCGTCCAAATCCATGGGACCAAAGCCCCGTTCGGCCGTCAATTTCAGATGGATCAGATCCTGCGGGTTCACGCCCACCATATGACAGCCTACCGTGTCCACGGCGCAGGAATTGCTCCCCATGACGATGGCCCCCAGATCGAAAGGAGTGGGAGTGAGCATCATCTTCTGGCCGGCGGTAATGGCGTCGATGGCGATAAAGCGGGGCTGGATCACCTCCTGCAGGTCGGCGATCTTGTGCTCCAGAAAACTGGTGTGGTCGATCAGGCGGTGCCGGTCGTCCTGAATGCCGATGAAGTTTTTCAGGCTCAGGGTCAGCCGGCTCCAGGGATGGGCCTTGAATTTGGGCAGGTTGATCAGGAAATCGCACTCTCTGATCGGCTGGGGGACAAAAATGAGGTCCCGCAGGCGCCCCTCCTGTTTCAATTCCACCGGCACCTGGCGCACTTCATCAAAATAATAGGTCCGGGCCCGGTGCCTGCGAATCACCGGTGGGTAGCCGGCCATCTTGAAGTTGAACCGCGTCGGGATGGTGATCCCCGACCGCTCTCCCACAGCCAGTTCCTTCAGGTTCCCGGCCCGGGACCGAACGGCGGACAAGACGCCGTCGAGAAACTCCTTCCGGGTAAAGGCGTGGGGAAAAATCTCCGGGTGGGCCATGACCACGTTGGGTTTCAGGAGCACCTTCCCTTCCGGAACAATCCCCAGTTCTTCCATCCCTCCCCGGACGATGGCGGCAATCCGCTCCGGATCGTAGGTATCGCACCTGCGAATCAGGACTTTGTGCTTTTCCATGTTTTCCTCCGGCCCCCTGTCTTTCGTTAATTATGTATAATCGACTATTGGCGACTATAAAACATTTCCCCCTTTTTTACCCCAGA
>JALOOY010000306.1 GCA_025454185.1 Thermodesulfobacteriota bacterium | reverse complement strand
CCTTTGAAGATCTCCTCGTCCAGTTCACCCGGCCGGGGCAGGGCCTGGACCACCGGCAGCTCCGACGGCATTTGGGGCGGCCGTTCCCGGACCGGAGGGGTCTGGAGTACCGGAGGGGGATCAGGGACCCGGGCGACCTTGGACTCCGTGGCGCACCCGGCCAGGACCAGTAAAGCGACCGTCAGACACGGCAGTAATAACCCTAAAACGGTTCGGCGCATAGGTTTCAACCTCATCAGAATGACTTTTTATTGGTTGATCGTTGTTCCCGGTGCTCGGTAATCACCACCGGGCTCTGAAAAAGGTTCAGGACAATTTCCTCCCCTTCCTTCTTGAGAATGACCCTGCTGGGTTCGATCCGGGCCACCCGGTATTCGTCCAGCATCTCCCCTTCCCGGAGGATTCGCCGGTTGATGGAAGCCACCCCGCCCTTTTCAGTCCAGAGGACCCCGCTGAGGCTGTACTCCCGTTGCGGGGTCTTGGGTCCGGCCCCCTCTTTGCCGCCGGGGACCTTGCTGGCAGCCATTTCTTTCAATATCCTCGGGGGATAGGCGAAGGGATTTTTCCCGGTGGCCGGCGAGCCCTCCGGGGGAGCGGCCAGGGCCGCCCCGCCGCCAAACGTCAGGAGCAGACCCAGCCCCAGGGCCGGGCTGCGAGTAAAGAGAGCCCGCTTGCCTTTCATTCCAGGTCCCTACAGTTTCTCGTCCGCCCGCATCAGGAAGCCGGGACGGAAGGTCAATTGCACCCGGGGCAGCCCATCCTTGTCGCCCTGGATCTGGATATGATCCAATTCCATAAACAACGGGAGCTGCTCCATTTTGGCCAGGTACTCCCGGACCCCTTCATAGGGGCCGGTCAGGTTGACGCTGGCCGTAACCTTTTTGAAACGCACTCCCGGATCGGCCCCCTCTTTTTTTTCTTCGGGAGCTGCCGGCTTCCCCGCTTTCCCCCCTGCCGTTTCACCCTCAGGGCTGAAAGACATGGCCTTGATCTCCAGTTTGAGGCGGTTGCTTTCCTGGGCCAACTGGTTCAGAAATATACGAATCTGCTCCCGGCCCGTGATTTTATCCTTGGCGCCGGACAGAAAATCGATTTTTTCCTTCACCCGCAGGCGCAGGCTGTTGAGTTCCGGGATGGTGTTGACGGCCGCGGCCATCTTTTCCTCCACCTGCTTGAGATGCTCCCGGCGTTCTTTGATCTGCTTGTCCAGGGGACGGATGAACAAAAAATCCGCAGCAAAATAGAGGACCACCACCACTGCGGCGGCCAGCATGATTTTTTCCCGTTTTTTGATCTGTAGATTCATTCCCTTAAATCAGTGGTTCAGGCGGACCATTACCGAAAAATCCGCCGCCGGACTTTTGAAGTTATTGTTCTGTTTCACTTCCAGCAGCCGCACATCCCTGAAATGCTTGACCTCGGCCAGGTCCCGGGTCCATTGATCCAGGGAGCGCAGCACCTCTTCTCCCGGCCCGAATACCGTTCCTTTCAGTTCGATGGTCCCCGTCCGCCCGCTTTTCTCCGCCGGAGCTTTGGCCGGCGCCGGGGTCGTCCCCTTTTCCTCCGCCTTGGGGGCGGCCCCCGATCCGCCTGGAACCGGATTTACCCCGAGGGAAAAATCGGTGAGGGTCATGTTGGCCGGGATGGTTCGACTGATGGAAGCCAGTATGAACTGCAGGGGAAGACGGATGATCATCTGGGGGGGATAGTCCAGCAGCTTGCGGTCCAGTTCCTCTTCCTGTTTTCTCAGGGTCCCCAGTTCCGACTGGGGTCCCTCCAGCTTGACGAGCTCCCCCTGCCGCTGGCTGATGGTCCGGTTGATCTTGGACAGGTCACCATATAACCCGAAGACCTGATACCCCAGGTAGCCTATAAACAGCAGCGGGATGGCCCCATAGACCAGGGCCTTCTTGCCGGTCTCCCAGTACAGATCCCGGGAGGACTTGCGGGCGAAGGGCAGCAGATTGATGGCCGGTTTCTCATCGAGGGCCAACCCGAGAGGAATGATAAACAGCGGGGCCTGCTGGATAAAGGTCTCCCGGTCCACGGCCGGATCGATTTCCAGACTGTCTCCCCATTCATAATAGGCCGTGGGCAGGTTGAAACTCCGTTCGATGGCCTTGGACAGTCCCTTGAGCAGCGAACCGCCACCGGAGAGAAATATGCGGTCGATGTTCTGGTTTTCGGCCTGGGTCTTGAAGTAACCGAATGAACGATCAATTTCCATGATCAAACGGTCGATGAGGGGCATGAAACCGTCCCGGATGGTTTCCAGGGGAATCCCTTCCTCGGTCTGCTCGCCGTCCACCTCATCCAGGGGTACACCGTATTTCTGTTTGATGAGTTCCGCTTCGGCGTAGGACAACATCCCCCCGGGGTGGCTCAGCCGGGAAAGGTCGATCAGGGTCTCGGTCAGGGTTTCCCCGCCTATTCCAATTTCCCTTGAAAAAACAACCTGTTCCTTCTGAACCATGGCAATGGTACTGGTATGGGCCCCGATGTCGATCAGGGCCACGGATTCATCGGGAGGACGGTTTTTATTCAGCAGGTAGATTTTGCTCAGGGCCAGGGGGACCAGGCTCAGGCAATGGGGGCGCAAATTGACCTGGTTCAGGAGGTTCAACCGCTGCTGAACCTGTTCCCGGATGGCGGCGCCCACCAGCACTTCCTGCTTGGGCCCCTCCTTGTCCGTGTATTTGCCCACCTGTGCCACGTCTATGACGGCATTATCCAGAACAAAAGGGAATACGGTCTTTCCCTGGTAGCGCACCGCCTCCTTGACTTCGTCCAGGGGGATATCCGGGAAGGTCATCTTGCGCAGGGCCACCTGGGTGCCGGAAAGGGGGCTGCTGGCCCAGGCCCCGGCGATGTTCATCTCAGCCACAGCGGCTGTCAGGGTGTCCGCGATCCATTTTTCATAGACGACCGGGTCTTCTTCCGCAACGGAAGCGAACTGGCGGTATTGGAAATTATTCAGCCGCCAGTGGTTTTTTTTCTTTTCCAGTACAATGATCTTGATGGACTGGGTGCCGATATCCACACCGACCCATTGCACTTTTTTTGACGGCATAAGTCCCGGTTTCCCCTTCCAGATGATTCCCGAGAAAGGTAATAAAAGCTATTGAGATGGGCAGCAAAATTCAGGAAGACGTTCGGAGCATATTAATATTAAAAAGAAAGGCTTTGCAAGAAAAAAAACGGGAGGGGTCGAAAGAGGCTGTTACAAATACTTACAAATATTTCAACATGTTATATTAAAATTACTTTTTGCGGTTTCTGATAATCCTTCCGATGAGGGAAAATGGGAAAAGGACGGCGTCGATCATCCGGTGATCCTGTCCGCCCCCGTGGGCATCCAGCGGCTGTGGGCAGGTCTTCAAATATCCCGCCAGTCGATGGCATCGGCCAGGGCCCCCAGGTAAGGGGCCGCAGGGGTATTCTGCCCTGCATAAGGATCGTAATTCACCGTGTACTGATTGCTTATGCCCACCACATTGCCCACCAGCATCCCGGTGATCGTGGAGCTGTTTTCCATGGTGACGTTGGCCCCCGGGGCGTAAACGGCCCCTTTCATGTTCACGTTCTGGCCGATGGTTGCCCCGCTGGAGGCGATGATGACCAGGTTGGAGGACTGGGCACCCGCTCCCCAGTTCAACAGGGCCGAGTTTTCGATAGAGAAGGTGTCGCAATAGATTACCACCACACCTCCGAGTGACAGGGTTGTATTGTTTCGGATGCGGTAGGTGGGGCAGTAGTAGGTCCCGGAGGGTATGGTGGCGACCGTGTTGGTCGCCACAGTACACCCGCCCCCTC
>JALOOY010000305.1 GCA_025454185.1 Thermodesulfobacteriota bacterium | reverse complement strand
TCTTTTTTGTGAAATGGGGGCTAATTTCCTTCCATCGGCACTCCTTTGGTTAAAGGTGCCATCTAAAAAATCCAAGATTCGATCTTCACGAAATCCTATCCAAATATTTCCGGTTTGTCAAATCAGTTTAACCAACGGAGAAAGTCCACCATCTTTCGATAATGACTCTTGCCATACTACACATTTCGTAGTATGCTTAACAGCAATGATCATTTCTTGGGCAAATAGCCGAACAAGACGCTTCTATGAACAGGGGAAGGTATCCAAATTCCCGGGTTTGGATACTGAGTTGGCCGAAGACCTGCTGGCTGTTTTGGACGCTGCGGAATCACTAAAGGACATAAGTCCCTTAAAAAGCGTGGGGCTCCACAAACTGACCGGGAACAGAGCGGGGCAATGGGCGATGACGGTAAATGGACCCTGGCGCATCTGTTTCCGTTTCCAAGACGGCGAGGCCTTCGACGTTGAGATTACAGACTACCATAGGGGGTAAAAATGACGCCGATTCATCCGGGGCGTATTCTTAAAAGAGAACTTGCGGCCCGAAACCTCTCAGCCAATAAATTGGCCCTGATATTGCGTGTCCCCTCCGGGCGGATTACGCAAATTCTCAATGAAAAACGGGGGATTAGCGCGGAAACCGCGCTTCGGTTATCCCGATATTTTGGAAACAGCGCCCAGTTTTGGATGAATCTCCAAACTAAATATGAACTGACCGCTGCCGAACAGGAAATGGGCCCAAGAATTATGGAAGAGATTCAACAGACGGTCTGAGTGGCCGGCCGCCTTCGCTTAACTCCCTCAGCGCACCGCCTTGGTAAAAGGCATGGTCAGCAGATGCGGAAAGCGCACTTTTTCAGCCCGGGGATAGGCCCCCACGCCAATGCGGATCCGGGCCTGGTCCAGATTATAGAGGAACGTGCCCAGCCACTTATCCCAGAGGGACAATATGGTGCCGTAGTTGGTATTGCGTTCTTTGATGACCACCGAGTGGTGGATGCGGTGCATGGAGGGCGGCACGAAAAAGACCAGCCAGATTTTTTCGAACCAGGCCGGCACGCGGATATTGCTGTGGTGGAACTGGGAGGTGAGCACCACCAGGATTTCGAAGGCGATCACCCCCACGATTTCGGCGCCCAGAAAATAGACCAGGGCAATCTTGATCACCGCGGAAATGGCCAGCTCCCCCAGATGAAAGCGGGAGGCCGAGGAGACGTCCAGGTTCAGGTCGCTGTGGTGGACCCGGTGGAAGCGCCAGAAGAAAGGCAGCTCGTGGTTGATGAAATGCCAGAGATAGAGCATGAAATCCAGAAAGAGCACGGTGACGACGATCCGCAGCCAGAAGGGCAGGTCCACCAGGTAAAAAAGGCCCATCCGGTTCTGGGTGACATACTCGGCCGTCCGGATGATCGGCACGGCAAACAGGAGGTTCAAGAGGATGCCGTTGAACACGGCCAGGCCGATGTTGTCCAGCCAGCGCCGGGTCTTGGAGACGCTGGGGACGCGGTAGGGAATCAGGCGCTCCAGGAGCGCATACAGGGCCAGGCCGCCCCAGAAGAAGATCAGGTTGAAGGTCTTTAATTCGAGCATACCGCCCTGGTCAGACCCCGTCCAGGAAGGCCTTTAATTCCGAAAATTCCGCCAGCGGCCGGTGGCAGGTATATAGTTCGCAGATATAGGCCTGGGGCCCGTCAACGGCCGGGACCATGTCCCGGACAAAGGGGGCGATCCGGGCCAGCCGCTCGCCCTCTTCCCCCGCGGCTTTGAACAGCAGGACCTTGTTGGGCAGGAAGGACTGCCTCAGAGCCCGGGCCATGGCCACAGTAGCGGGATATTGGGGATCTCCGGCAATCAGCATTTCCCGGGCCGGTCCTACGACCCAATCCAGTCCGTTCAGAAACTGGGTGTAGCCCATGGGAAACCCCTGGACCGTAGCGGCAAAAGTCCGCAGTAGCCGTTCAGCCTTTTCTTCCCAGATCGTTTCCCCGGTGATGCGGGAAAGACGGAGCAGGTTGAGCAGGGCTACGGAATTCCCGGAGGGTTCGGCGCCGTCGTAGATTTCTTTTTCCCGGGTGATCAAAGTCTCCCCGTCATGGGCCGTGAAGAAAAAGCCGCCCTGATCGTCGTCCCAGAAAAGTTCCAGCATCTCCCGGTTGAGGCGGACGGCGGCCTCCAGGAAATCCAGATCTCCGGCGGCTTCATAGAGTTCGATCAGGCCCCAGATAAAAAAGGCATAATCCTCGAGGTAGCCGGGATTGGCCAGGTGTCCGTCCCGGAATCGGCGGTACAACCGCCCTTCAGGGCCGGCCATCCGTCCCAGAACAAACCGTGCGGCCCGGGCCGCCGCCTGGGCGAAGGCCGGCTCGTCCAGGGCCTGGGCCCCCTTGGCCAGGGCGGCGATCATCAGGCCGTTCCAGGCGGTCAGGATCTTGTCGTCTTTCAAGGGGTGGATGCGGGTCTTGCGGACCTCAAACAGGGCCCGGCGGGTCTCTTCCAGGATCTTTTCCAGCTCCGCCGGGTCCTTTTTCTCCCGCTCGGCACACTGCAGGAGCGTCACCGGCAGGTTCGGGATGGACTTGCCCTCAAAATTCCCCCCCGCTGTTATGTCGTAACATCGGCAATAAAGCTCCCCCTGTTCCTCGCCCAGGACCTTTTTCACCTGCTCCGGGGTCCAGACATAGAACAGCCCTTCATGTCCTTCGCTGTCGGCGTCTTCCGCCGAATAAAACCCGCCTTCGGGATCGGTCATGTCCCGCAGGACATAGTCGAAGATCTCCCGGGTGACCTGGGCGTGCAAGGGGTCGCCCCAAGCCTGATAGGCCTCGGTGTAGGCCATGGCCAGCAGGGCCTGGTCGTAGAGCATTTTTTCGAAATGGGGGACCAGCCAGCGGGCGTCTACGGAATAGCGGTGGAAGCCCAGGCCGATATGGTCGAAGATCCCGCCCAGGCGCATGGCCTCCAGGGTCCGGGTCACGATGGCACGGGCCTGCGAATCCGGATGGCGCCGGTCCCAGCGGATCAAAAAAGTCAGATGGTGGGGAGTGGGAAATTTGGGGGCCGCACCGAATCCGCCCCAGCGGGCGTCGAAGGATTTCTGAAGCTGGTCATAGCCCGCCTCCAGCGTGGCGGCGTCCAGCCGCGCCTCCGGACCGGCCGCAGACGAGCGGGATTTCAGGGCGTAGGTGATCTCTTCTCCGGCGTTGAGCACCCGTTCCCGGTCCTTTTGCCAGAGGGCGGCGATCTGTTGGAGAAGTTCCGTGAACCCGGACATCCCCATTCGGGCCGATTTCGGGAAATAGGTGCCGGCGAAAAAGGGCTTTCCCTCCGGGGTCATGAAAATGGACAGGGGCCAGCCGCCCCGACCGGTCAGGGACTGGCAGGCCGACATATAGATCTGGTCCACGTCGGGCCGTTCTTCCCGGTCCACCTTGACGGCCACGTAATCCCGGTTGAGCAGGCGGGCCACGCCTTCGTCTTCGAAGGACTCATGGGCCATGACGTGGCACCAATGGCAGGTGGCGTAACCGATGGAGAGGAAGACAGGCTTGTCTTCGGTTTTCGCCTTACGAAAAGCCTCTTCCCCCCAAGGGTACCAGTCTACCGGGTTTTCAGCGTGCTGCCGGAGGTAAGGGCTTTTTTCATGGATTAAGTGATTGGGCATCCCTCACCTCCGGCGCCTGGTTGATCAGACCCCGGAGTCCAGGGTGCATTGGGTAAAATCGATTTCCTTTTTACAGCCCTTGCAGACATGCTTTTTGTCGAATTCATCGGAAAAGATCTCCGCCTCCCTTCCACAGTTGGGGCATTTACAGA
>JALOOY010000304.1 GCA_025454185.1 Thermodesulfobacteriota bacterium | reverse complement strand
GCCGTACCCGTAGGCCGGGAAGTGGACGTCAAGCTCCTGCGTAATAACGAGACGATAGTGGTGAAGGCTAATATCCAGGAATTGCAGGATAAAAACCTGGCGGCAGCCGGATCTTCCACGGCCAAGGAAGGCCTCGGGCTCTCGGTCAAGGAATTTTCGCCGGAATTGGCCCGCCGTTACGGCCTGGCCTATGAGCCCGGTGTCATCGTGCTCCAGGTCAAGGAGGGGGGGCCCGCCGATGAAGCCGGCGTCCAGCCCGGCGACCTCATCAAGGAAGTGGACCGCAAACCGGTCAAGGACCTGAAATCCTATCAAACCTTGATTGATGGCCACAAAAAAGAAAACCCCCTGCTGCTGCGCCTCAAACGCAAAGACAGCAACCTCTTTGTGAGTATCCGTCCGGGGGAATAGAACAACGCTGGTTTAGAAAAGGGGGCCGTTTTGGCCCCCTTTTTTATCAATTCCTACGGAACTTCTGCGGTGCCACACCCGCGAATAAAGAAAATTGCAACAATAACAATATATTACAGCAATTCGATGTTCGATGTTGGACGTTCGATGTTCGATGTTCATTTCTTTTCCAAATAAACCTCTTTGGTCGAGCAACTACGAGAGAGGATTTTTTATTTGGCTTCTTCGCCGAACGCCCAACGCCCAACGGTAACCCATGTCCCCCCTCACCCTCAAAGCCCCGGCCAAGATCAACCTGCGGTTGAAAATACTCGGTAAAAGGGCCGACGGTTACCATGAGATCGAAACCCTCATGCTGCGGATCGGCCTTTGGGATACGATCCGACTGGAACCTCGGAACCAGGGAATCGAGCTGGTTTGCCCGGATCACCCGGAACTCGCCGGGGGAGAAAACCTGGTGGTGAAGGCCCTGAAGAGCCTGGCGGAGGAACTGGGCCGGTCGTTAGCCTTTCGCGTTCACCTTACCAAGCGCATCCCCTGGGGGGCGGGCCTGGGAGGGGGCAGCAGTGACGCGGCGGCGGTCTTGCAAGGGGTCAATGACCGGTTGGGCCGGCCGGTGGCCCCCGAACGGCTGTCTCAATTGGCGGCGCAATTGGGTTCGGATGTCCCCTTTTTTCTCCTGGAACAGGCCGCCTGGGCCCGGGGCCGCGGGGAACGGCTGGAACCGGCCCCGGGATGGCCGGCCTGGTGGGTGGTGCTGGTCTGCCCGGGCTTCTCGCTCTCCACCGCTTGGGTCTATGAGCAGTTCAAAATCTCATTGACAAAAAAAAAGAAAGGGACAATAATAAAAAGTTTAAAAATTACGCCGGGTCTTTCTCCGGCAGAATTTTTGGAAAATGACTTGGAAGAGGCGGTTTTCCCCCATTACCCGATCCTGGCGGACCTCAAGGAGGCCTTGCGGCGGCTGGGCGCCGCCGGGGTTTTGATGACCGGGAGCGGTTCCACGGTCTTCGGCCTGTGGGAAAATAAGGCCGCGGCCACCCGGGCGGTACGGGCCCTTCAGGAAGAGGGCTGGCCCCAGGTGCTGCTGGCCCGGGGGTTGCCCTGAACCGCCGGCCGGGCCGGGCTCCTATTGGGGTGTCGTCAAGCGGTAAGACACGGGTCTTTGGAACCCGCATTCGGAGGTTCGAATCCTCCCACCCCAGCCAGAAATCAGCACGGCGCTTCCCCAGGGAGGCGCTGGAAATTCAAGCGGTAAGAGGTCTTGGATGAAGAAGCCGATAAACGATCAGTTGAAATTTTTCACGGGAAACTCGAACCCGGAACTGGCGAAAAAAGTCTGCGCCTATCTGGGCATCCCTATCGGCGCCATCCAGGTCCGGCGGTTCAGCGACGGCGAGATTTTCGTGGAGATCGGGGAAAACGTCCGGGGCAAAGACGTCTTTGTGATGCAGTCCACCTGTTCTCCGGTCAACGACAATCTCATGGAACTGCTCATCATCATGGACGCCCTACGCCGGGCGTCCGCCCGCCGGATCACGGCCGTCATGCCCTATTACGGCTACGCCCGTCAGGACCGCAAGGTGGCCCCCCGGGTGCCGATCAGCGCCAAGCTGGTCGCCGACCTGATTACGGCCGCCGGGGCCAGGCGGGTCCTGACCATGGACCTCCACGCCGGTCAGATCCAGGGCTTCTTCAATATCCCGGTGGACAACCTGTTTGCCGCCCCGGTCCTGCTGGAATACATCAAGAAACATTATAAAAACCATCTGGTCATGGTCTCCCCCGATGTGGGCGGCGTGGAACGGGCCCGGGCCTTTGCCAAACGGTTGAGCGCCCAGATCGCCATTATCGACAAAAGGAGGGACCGGCCCAATTCTTCGGAAGTGATGAATATCGTGGGCCAGGTCAAGGGCTGGAATTCGGTGCTGCTGGACGACATGGTGGATACGGCCGGCACGCTGGTCAAGGCCGCCCAGGCCCTGGGCGAGCAGGGGGCCAAGAGCATCAGGGCCTGCGCCACCCACGCGGTGCTCTCCGGGCCGGCCCTGGATCGGATCAACGATTCGCTGCTCCGGGAGCTGGTGGTGACCGACACCATCCCCTTGGGAGAAAAAGCCAGACAATGCCCTAAGATCAAGGTCCTGTCCGTGGCCGGGCTCCTGGGCGAAGCCATCAAACGGATACACATGGAAGACTCGGTCAGTTCGCTTTTTATCTAAGAAAAAGGAGTTGCTATGGAACAGATACAATTGGAAGCCTTTATCCGCAATCAGACCGGCAAAGGCCCGGCCCGGACCATGCGCCGCAACGGCAATGTTCCGGCCGTCTTTTACGGTCCGGAAACCCAGCCCCTGCTCCTGTACATACGGAAGCTCGACCTGGAGAAGGTGTTTAAAAAGCAAGCCGGAGAAAATATTCTCTTCCAGCTCCAGATCAAGGGCGGGGAAGAGGACCTTTCCAAGACGGCCATGATCAAGGAACTGCAACGGAATCCGGTAAGCCGGGCCTATCTGCATACCGATTTTTATGAGATCTCCCTGACCAAGGAACTGGATGTGGAAGTGGGCATCCGGGTGGTTGGAAAGTCACCGGGGGTAGAAAAAGGGGGGATCCTGCAGGAAGTCAGCCGGGAACTCGCGATCCGTTGTCTGCCCATTACTATTCCCGATCATATCGAGGTGGATGTCAGTTCTCTGGAAATCGGAGATTCTATCCATGTGAGGGACCTGTCATTGGCCCCGGGAATCAAAATTCTGACCGATCCCCAGGTGACGATTGTCAACGTGGTCCCGCCCATCGAAGAAAAAGCGGCGGGCGAAGGGGCAGAGGCTGCGGGTGAGGTGGAAGTAGTGGCTAAAAAGGGTAAGGCCAAAGAGGAAGCTTAGGAGCGCAGGGTCCGGTGTTCTTGATCGCCGGCTTGGGAAATCCCGGTAAATCCTATCAATTTACCCGCCATAACCTGGGTTTTCTAATCCTCCAGGCCTTGGGTGACCGGCACCAGGTTTCGATTACCCGAAAAAAATTCAAGAGTCTGTATGGCCAGGGAGAGATCGAAGGGCAACGGGTTCTTTTGGTCCTTCCCCAGACCTATATGAACCTGAGCGGCGAGGCCGTCGGCCATTGGCTTCGTTATGCCCGTGTACCCACGGAACGGCTGATTGTGGTCCATGACGATCTCGACTTGCCCTGGGGTCGTTTGCGGATCGTGGCTCGGGGCGGGGCCGGCGGGCATAAAGGGGTCCTTTCCCTGATCGAACACCTGAAAACCAGCGAATTTCTGCGCATCAAAGCCGGCGTTGGACGGCCTCCGGAAGGAATACCGGCAGAAGAGTATGTATTGTCCCCCATCCCCGGTGCGCTCCGTCCGGAACTGAGCGCCTTAATCGAACGCGGTCGGGAGGCCGCCG
>JALOOY010000303.1 GCA_025454185.1 Thermodesulfobacteriota bacterium | reverse complement strand
TCGAGGCCAGCGGGTTCTTGACTTCATGGACGATGCCGGCGGCCATCTGCCCCATAATGGCCTGGCGGTCCATTTGCCGGATCTGGTCTTCCATTTCATGGATCTGGGTCAGATCTTTGCAGGTGAGGATCTGTTTCATGCCGGTTTCGGGATTTTCCTGCAGGGGGGTCACGGAAAATCCCAGATAAAGGCTCCCGCCTCCCGGGCGCTGGTAGTTCACTTCGAAGCGTTGTCCGGGGGCCAGGTCCGGCCAGTGGGGGAGTGTTTCCAGTTGGGGGAGGACCGTAGTCACCGGGAGCTCCCGGATTACGGCCTCCTCCAGACCCAGGATTTTTCTCCCGGCCGGATTGACGCTCAGGATCTGCTGCCGGTCATTCAGGGTAACGAGCCCCATATCGAGATTGTCGATGATCAGCCGGTTGAACTCGGCCAATTGATCGAGATCCTTTTGCTGCCGGGCCAATTGGCTGCTCTGGCGGGAGAACTGTTCCGGAAAGAGGCTGGACAGAAAGCCCACAAAGAAAAAACCCGTGGCGGCCAGACACCACTGGTAGACCTGATAAGGCCAGGCATACGGTGAGGGCAGCGGGAACCATTCGCCTTGGCCGCCCGGCCAGCCCCGGGAGTGCAACACCAGGACCATCCCGTAGAGCAGGGCGTGATAGGCCGCCGCCGCCAGCCCCCCCCGACGGTAGAATAGGATGCCGGCCGCGGCAATGACCAGAAAATATAAGTAGATCCAGAAACTAGCCAGACCGCCGGTAAAGAGCACCAGGGTGGAAACAGCCAGTCCGTCGCTCCCCAGCAGCAGCAGGGCCGGGATTTTTATCCTCCGGAGCCGGAGCAGGCCGCCCAGAAACAAGAGGGAACTGACATATTGGAAGGCCACGAGCCAATAGACCGGCCCCAGCGGAAAAGGCATTTCCTGCCGGCCCTTCTCGCGGATGATCACCGTCAAGAGCAGCACGATGGAAGCCAGAACCAGACGCCAGAGAACAAGCCACTGGGTCTTCCGGAGCAGGTCCGGTTCGGAATAAAGCCGGGAGGGATAAGGGGTGTCGGTCAAAGGCGTTACGACGGGCCGGAAGGGCTTCCGGCCCGTCCCCCTGATTAACTGGTAAGAACGGCCGCCATACGGAAAATCGGCAGGTACATGGCGATGACCAGACCGCCGATCAGGCTGCCCAGGACCACCATCAGGATGGGCTCCAGCATGGAGGTCATGGTGGCTACCGCGGCATCGATGTCGTCGTCATAAAAGTCGGCGATCTTGGTCAGCATGGTGTCCAGTTCGCCGGAGGATTCCCCCACCTGGATCATCTGGGTCACCATGATCGGGAAGACCTTGCTTTCTTCCAGGGGTTCGGAGATGGTCTTGCCCTGGCTGATGCTGCTCCGGGCCTTGATCAGGGCCTTTTCGATCACCTTGTTTCCGGCCGAACGGGCCACGATATCCAGGGCCTCCAGGATGGGAACGCCGCTGCCCACCATGGTGCCGAAGGTGCGGGTGAACTTGGCCACCGCCACCTTGCGCAGCAACGGACCGAAGACCGGCAGACGCAGCGAGAGGTCATCCATCAGATATTTGCCCATGGAGGTCCGGTAGAATTGCCGCAGGAGAAAGACCAGGGCGGCGCCGGCAATGATCAGGTAGATAAAATTCCCCTGGGTAAAGCGGCTCAGGCTGATGACGAACTGGGTGGGGGCCGGCAAGGCATGTCCGAAATCCTTGAACATCTTTTCAAAGACCGGGATGACGAAGATCATAATGATGGCCATGACCAGCACGGCCACGCTGATGACCACCGCCGGATAGACCAGAGCGCCCTTGACCTTTTTTTTCAATTTTTGGAGTTTTTCGATATAGCTGGAGAGCCGGCTGAGGATAACGTCCAGGATGCCGCCGGCCTCCCCGGCTTCCACCAGGTTGATATAGAGGTCGTTAAAAATTTTGGGGTGCTTTTTCAAGGCCTCGGCCAGGGACTGGCCGCTTTCCACGTCCGACTTGACCTGCGTAATAACGCGGCCGAAGGCCGGATTTTCCTGCTGGGAGGCCAGGATGCCCAGGCACTGCACCAGGGGCAGGCCGGCGTTGATCATGGTGGCAAACTGCCGGGTAAAGATCACCACCGCTTTTTCCGGAACTTTTCGACGCAGGGAAAACTTGGCGGCCCCCTCTTCTTTTTTGGTGCGGATCCGGGTGGGCGTGATCCGGAGCTTGCGGAGTTGAATCCGGGCGATGGCCGGGTTTTCGGCTACCAGTTCCCCTTTCTTGAGTTCTCCAATTCCCGATTTTCCTTCCCAGGTATAGGTCGGCATGGTTAGTCCCTTTCCGTGACGCGGAAGACTTCTTCCAGAGTGGTAATACCGGAGCGGACCTTGGCGATTCCGCTTTCCCGCAAGGTCTTCATCCCCAGCGCGCAGGCTTTTTTCTTGATCGCCGCCGCCGAGGCCCGTTCAAAAACCAGTTCCTTCAAGGCCTCCCCGAAGGGCAGCACCTCATAAATGGCTACCCGGCCCCTGTACCCGGAAAAATTGCACTCGGGACAGCCGGCCCCTCCGTAGAGGGCGCCTTCCCAGGACCCGGTTTCGAACTCCTGGAGGTTTTCCAGGGGCAGATCGATTTCCCGTTTGCATTTGGAGCAAATCTTGCGGACCAGACGCTGGGCCACCACCAGATGGAGCGAAGAGGATACCAGGAAGGGCTCCACGCCCATATCCAGGAGACGGGTCACCGTATTGGGGGCATCGTTGGTGTGGAGGGTGCTCAACACCAGATGACCGGTGAGGGCGGCCTTGATGGAAATTTCCGCCGTATCCCGGTCGCGGATTTCGCCGACCATGATGATGTCGGGGTCCTGGCGCAGGAAGGCCCGCAGGGCATTGGCGAAAGACAGGCCGATCTCTTCGTGGATCTGCACCTGATTGATCCCGGCCATGTACATCTCCACCGGGTCTTCGGCCGTGGATATGTTCTGCGTGGCCTTGTTCAACTCGCTCAGGGCGGAATAGAGGGTGGTGGTCTTGCCGCTGCCGGTGGGACCGGTGACCAGGATCATGCCGTAGGGTTTGTGGATGGCTTCCCGGAAGGTGCGCAGGTCGTCCGCCTCGAAGCCCAGCAGGTCCAGGTTCACCCGCAGGGCCGATTTTTCCAGGAGCCGCAGGACCACCTTTTCCCCGAAGAGGGTCGGCAGGGAGGAAACCCGAAAATCCATTTCCTGGCCCTGGCCGAAGCGCAGCTTCAAACGACCATCCTGGGGCAGGCGCCTTTCGGCAATGTTCAGGTTGGACATGATCTTGATGCGGGAGATGATGGCCCGGTTGAGTTTGACCGGGGGGTTCATGATTTCATAGAGCACCCCGTCGATGCGGTAGCGGACCCGGAAGGCCCGGTCGTAATTCTCGAAGTGAATATCGCTGGCCCCGCGCTTGATGGCGTCCATGAGGATCAGGTTGGTGAGTTTGACCACCGGGGCCTCGGCGGCGGCCAGCTCCAGGTTGGCTTCGTCCAGGTCTTCTTCGGGCCGGACCACGTCCACTTCCAGGTTCTTGATGTCCTCCAGGACGTTGCAGATGGTTTCGGATATGCTGTAGTGCTTGTCGAGGGCCGTTTTCAAGTCCTGATCGGAGGCCAGAAAGAGCTGAATGTTGCTGCCGGTCAAAAACTTGAGATCATCCAGGGCGAAAATATTGGAGGGGTCGGAAATGGCTATTTTGAGTTTGGCCCCCTCCCGGCCGACGGGCAGAATTTCATATTTACGAGCTATGGTAGCCGGGATGGCCTCGGCCAGGGAAGGATCGAATTCCAGCCCGCTCAGATCGATTT
>JALOOY010000302.1 GCA_025454185.1 Thermodesulfobacteriota bacterium | reverse complement strand
CAACTCCTCGGCAGTTCCTATGACTACCCGATCCATTTTCTCAGCAGTGCTTACCTGCGCCATTTTTATCTCCTTGGGTATTATTCAGCCGAAAGTTTTTCAATATTTTTGATCAGCTTTCGGGTTGTTACGTTGGGATGGTATTCCTCGTCCACCACGGCCACCGGGGCCAGGGCACAGGCACCGAGGCAATTCACCGTTTCCAAGGTAAACTTAAGGTCTTTGGTAGTTTGACCTGCTTTGATACCCAACGTGCGCTCCGCCTCTTCCACAATTCTCGGTGCGCCTTTTAGATGGCAGGCCGTTCCCAGGCAAACACGAATTTCGTGCTCACCCTTGGGCTCCAGACTGAATGACTGATAAAACGTGGCTACCGCGTAGGCCTGGGTCAAGGGAATGCCCACGTGATCGCAGACCAAGTTCATGGCCGTAGGCGAAATATAGTTGTAGGCGGCCTGGATATCCTGAAGAAGAAATATCAGGCTCTCCGGTTTTCCTGGATATTTTTCGATAATATCGTCGATGGAAATCTGTTCTTTGTTCACCCTTTGCCTCCTTTGAATGGCTATTTGAATCCCATTCAGAAGCAAAGGATGTGCCATTTTTTTAACTTACTAATTTTATTAAATAATTTAAAAAATTGAACTGTCGGAAGGGATTCTTGTCGAAGAATGGTGTTTCAAGAAGAAACAAGAATAGGATGGATATATAAAATTATTAAATTATAATATATAGTTATAAAATTAAAAGCTTAATTGAAACAAAATTGAAACAATTGAAACATGATTGGAGGCTAATCTTGCTCCAAAATTTTCATCTTTCTCCACAAGGAAGTCCGACTGATCCCCAACAAGTTGGCGGCCTCCCGGCGTCGTCCCCCGGCCTGCTCCAGGGCCTTTTCCAGGTGATCCTGTTCCACTTTCCGGCCTTCCGCCATGACAACCCTTCTTTTCCGTTCCGGGAGCCTTTCCTTCATCAACTGGTCGAGGCTGGGAAGATTGCGCTCAAAGATCACCGGGCCTTTCACGAAGACATAGGCGTACTCCAAGATCCTTTCCAATTCCCGGACATTCCCCGGCCAGGGGTATTTCATGAATTGGGCCATTACTTTAGGGTCCAGGCCGCGGACCTCTTTCTGGTATTTGTTATTGAGACGTTCCAGGAAATGTTCGACCAGAGGGGGCAAATCCGCCAGTCGATCCCGCAGGGGGGGCAGCGTTATAGGTACAGTACGCAGACGATAGAAAAGGTCCTCCCGGAAGCTTCCTTCGGCCAAGGCCCTGATCAGGTCTCGGTTGGTGGCGCTGATGATCCGTGCTTCCATGGGGATCAGACGGGTACCGCCGACCCTTTCGAAAACCCGCTGCTCCAGGACCCGGAGCAGCTTGACCTGCAGTTCCGGTTTGAGTTCGCCGATTTCATCCAGAAAAAGGGTGCCGCCCCGGGCCAGTTCAAAGCGGCCCACCTTGGAACGGATGGCCCCGGTGAAGGCCGCTTTTTCATGCCCGAATAGCTCGGATTCCAGCAGGGTCTCAGCCAGGGCCGAGCAGTTCACGGCCACGAAAGGGCCTTCCTTGCAGGGCGAATGATGATGGATGGCCCGGGCCACCAGTTCTTTCCCGGTCCCGCTTTCCCCCTGGATCAGCACGTTAGCCGGGCTGGCGGCTACGTCGGGCAGGAGACGAAAGAGTTCTTCCATAGCCGGGCTGCGGCCGATGATCTCGGAAAAGCTGTAGGGGCGGGAAGGGAGGCCCGGCTGTTCGACCGCGCTGCTGATGAGTCGAAAAGTTTCCACGGCGCCCACCACCTTCCCATCCCGGTCACGCACCACGCTGGTGTTGACCAGCACCGGCAACCGGGCACCGCTCTTATCCATCATGCGCACATCCTGGTCAAAGCGGGTGATGCCGCTTTCCAGCGTCAGGCGCAGGGGGCATTCGCTCTTGCACACATCGGAACGAAAGATGTCCCAGCAGTAGCGTCCCAGGACCTCCTCCCGGCTATAGCCGGTCAATTGTTCGGCCGTCTGGTTGAAGGAGGTGATCTGCCAGCGGATGTTGATGGTAAAGATGCCTTCGGCCAGATGTTCCAGCAGGCTTTCGTACATGGGCGAAGGGCGAAGCGGCTGCCCGGTAAGAGGATCGAGGGTGTCCCGAATGCGGAGGGGGGAAAAAGCGGTGTCCTGAATGCTGATGATCACCCCGGCGATGAGGTGATTGGGCCCCAGCAGGGGATTTGCGGAAAAAACACAATCAAAAGGGCTGCCCTGGGCATCAATGCAGCGGGCTTTGAGTTGCTCGGCGCCCCCACCCCGACTCAAGGCCCGGTCGACGGCGGCCATTACGGCGGTCATCCCGGGACCTTCGAAATGTTCCTCCAGAGAAAAGCGCTCCCCGTGGGTCAGCTCGGGCCGCAGCATCTTCTGCGCCCGCTCGTTGAAGCCCAGCACCCGCTGGTTGCGGTCCAGAACGAGGATGGCCTCCCCGGATATCTGTTCCGGAAAATCCGGGGTTTCTACGGTCCCCATTTTCTTGGTCATGATATTGCGCTGTCAGGCAGCGGCCTCTTGGCCGAATTAACCCAGAACGCGGTTAATATCTTCATCTTCCAAAAAAGAGGAAACATTCCAGCAGAGGGCCCGCAAGTCTTTGTCGGGGAGCCCGGGTGATAAAAGCCGGCCCCCTTCAAAACCCCTGGTTCTGACCAGGGTCACCATCCGATGCAGTTTTTCCCGATAGTCTTCCTCATTGCGCTGAAAGGCCCGATGATAGGCGGCCACCAGCGTGTTCACCCGGTTGATGGAACAGCGTTTGCAGGTTCGGTCCGGCATAGTTGGATTTTCTTTCGCTGTCGTCCGATAACAATTCGAAGTTAAGAGAGCAAAATCCGGAACAAATTCACCAGGCACAAACGAACGAGATCAATAAGACGCCCCCTCTTGTCCTGGGGACGCTTAATACTGTTAAATCATACATTAAATCCCGGAACCAGTCAATTGGCAACTGCCATCGGCGGGGGGGTACTATCCGAGGAAATCCGGTTCCCCCTACAATTTCGGATCCGCTGCAGTGTTTCTCCAAAAAAATTGACAATCCCGCTTTATTTTGGATTATGATACTTGGAATTACTTGAGGAGGTCGGGCATGAGCACCATTCTATTTCACAAGGATCATGGCTGGGTTCGCGTTGAGGGCGGCCTGGCGACCATCGGTATTTCGGATTTTGCCCAAAATCAAATGGGGCAGATCATCTACGTGGAGTTGCCCGAAACCGGTCGGGATTTGACGGCGGGAGAGGAATTCGGGGCCATCGAGTCCAGCAAGACCACTTCAGACCTGATCGCACCGGTGAGCGGAGAGGTGCTAGAGGCCAACGGCAGCCTGGAAGACGATCCGGCCCGGATCAACAGCTCGCCCTATGAGCAGGGCTGGATCGCCCGGGTCAAGCTCAGCCAACCGTCGGAACTCGACGGGCTGCTGGACGAAGCCGCTTATCTGCAAAAGGTGTCCGGATAGCATGGGAGTGACTGTCGGCATCATCGGCGCCGGCCCGGGCGGCTACATCGCCGCCATCCGGGTCGCCCAGTTGGGAGCGCGGGTGGTGGTGGTCGAGCAGGAGGCCGTGGGCGGCACCTGCCTGAACTGGGGCTGCATCCCCACCAAGACCATCAAGGCCACGGCCGAGGCCATCGAGCAACTGCATCGAGCCAGGGAACTGGGGATCGAATTGGAGGGCGGTTTTCGCCACAACCTGGAACGGATCATGGCCCGGAAAAATCAAGTGATTCAGATTCTGGCCGCCGGAATCCGCAATATTTTTAAAAGCT
>JALOOY010000301.1 GCA_025454185.1 Thermodesulfobacteriota bacterium | reverse complement strand
CTGAATCGGGGGGCGGTCGATCTGGACCAGGGCCTTATCACCATTTGCGACGCCAAGGGGGGGAAGACCCGGACGGCCTTCATGGCCCCGGAGGTTCGGGAATGTTCTCCGGCCGGAGGCCGGGGACCCTCTGCCGGAAGAACTGGTTTTCCCGACCGGGGACGGCCACGAATACGCCGACACGCCGATCACCTTACGGGGTGCGGTTACGGCCATGGGTTTTAATGAAAATGTTTCGGACCCGAGGCACCCTTCCTTTTTCAATAAATCGTGGGTCCCCACCCGGCGGATTTCCAGGATTTGATCGTAAAATCGAAAAATCAGACGATATCCTCGGCCGCTACGAATTTCGAAACGATCCGTTCCCTGTAATCGTTTCAAACGTAAGGAAGAATGGGATGGGTTTTCGAACAGGAGTTTCAATTGCTTGTCTACGCGGCTCTGGATTTCCGCTGGCAATCGGCCATAATCCCTGCGGAAGGATTCGAGCCGTCTAATTTTTGCCATGCAGGTCTTTCAGCAGGTCGGCGAGGCCGTCAAATTCTTTGAACTTTTCATTTTTTAGGTCGTCGTCGGCCTCCCGTTCCATCTCCTGCCATTCTTTGGTCCAGAACCAAGCCAGTTTGCAACAATAAACTTGTTAAATCCAATTCGATCGGATAATCTAATTTGACTTGTAGATTATGTTTGAGGAGACAGGCATGACGACCATGACCGCCACGGAGTTTGCTAAAAATATCAAGAAAACGCTGGACAGGCTGGAGTTCGGCAGAGAAGAGATCATCCTGATACGCAACAATCATAAGATCGCCCGAATCATCCCAGGCTCCCCTCATTTGACGGCTATAGAAGCTATGGCGGACATCTTTGGGACTTTAGCGCCTGATGCGGCGGAGGGATGGCTGAAGGAGAGTCGTCTCGAGGGGAAAGTGGCCGAGGAAGTAAGGGACCCATGGGCTTCCTGATCGATACTTGCATCTGGGTAGATGTGGAAAGGGGAGCTGTGGCCCCGTTCGATGTGGGTCGATTTACCGGGCAGGAGCCGGTTTTTCTGTCACCCGTCACGCTGGCGGAATTGACTTTCGGCGTTGAAATGGGCAAGGATCCGGCCATACGTCTGAAGCGGGCGGCGGCCCTGGAACGCTTGCGGCGAAAGCCGATCCTGGTCATTGACGAGTTCACGGGCGAAATCTTCGGAAAAATGGCCGCGCAACTGAAGATAACCGGCAGGGACCATCACTACCGGATTCAGGATCTTTGGCTGGCCAGTCAGGCGGTGCAACACGGGCTCAAACTGCTGACCAGAAATGAAAAGGATTTTATCGACCTCCCCGGATTGGATTGGGTCGTCTTCCCGGTGACTTAACGGTTGCGGGTCCAGGGATTAACGATCTTATTGATTTCCTAGCCATTCCACGGCGACCAACTGCTCCACCGCCTTAAATTTCGGGTCCCCGGTCAGTATCCGGCCGTTCATTCGTTGGGCCAGGGCCGTACAAAAGGCATCGGCGTAAGCGATCGGGTATTCGGCCTTGATTTCAGCGGCCTTCCGGACCAGGGAATCGTCCACCGCCATGAAAGCAATCGGGAGTTGATCCAGCAGGGACAGTGCCTCCAGTGTTTTATCTCGCCCGACCCGCCGGTGAAGGATATAGTAAAATTCTCCCCAATTGATACGAGAAAGGAAGGCTTTCTCATTTTTATGGGCGAGGTCGGCCAACAGGGATTTGACTTTTTCCCACCCGGGTTCCTTGTGCAAGAAATTCAGCAGGGCAAAGCTATCGAGGATAAACGGCGGTTTCACGCTTCTTATCCTTCCGGCGCTCATTCAAGAGATCCGATGTTAAGGAGAAATCACCTGTGATGAATCCGCAGGCGGCTTCAATGGGGTCTTCAGGGGCAGGTTTAATGAGAATGCCTTCTGGCCCCTCAATGAGTTGAACTTTTCTTCCCTGGATTAACCTATACTTATCACGCAACCTTTTTGGGATTAATATCTGCCCTTTTTGAGAAATTTGTACCAGTGCCATCAAATTCATCCTCAATTGTTTAATTACAACTTTACATGGTAAAAGTTGTAAAAATTGTCAATCATTATAATAAAAACGCTGGAATGGCGTGAGATGGGGAAAGTTTTTCATAAAAGTTTTTACGGACATTGAAAACATTGGCTAGGATGCCTGATGGTCAGGTTCCGGAGACTGTCGGCAATAGGTCTCCTTGGTAAAGAGGATCAAAACGCAGGCCAGGACTGACCAGGCCAGGATCAAAGCGAAGCTCGTCCGGTAGGCGGCCAGGTCGTAGACGCGGACGCCGCCCAGCAGGGTCCCGTGCCAGTGACGGTCCAGGACCCAGCCGATGGCCGGCTGCAAGACCATGGGACCGACCATGACCCCCATGTTGGTAATACCGGAGACGGTGCCGGCATAGGCGGGGGGAACGGATTCCTTGGCGAAGGCGAAGCCGATGATCATGCAGCCCGAAGCGAAGCCGGTCAGGATCAGCAGGGCGGTCAAGAGGGGATAGGAAAGGGCGGGGACCATGAGAATGACGCTCCAGCCGGCGAGGGTCAGGAGGCAGCCGGCGACGTAGATGGGTTTGCGCCGGCCCAGGCGATCCGAGAGGGCGCCCAGAAGCGGGCCGGCCACGGCCCAGGCCACCAGCAGGGTGGAGGTGAGGGCCGCGGCTCGGGTCGGGGTCAGGTGATAATGGGTGGTCAGAAAGGGAACGCCCCAGAGTCCGGAAAAGGCCAGGACCGGACCCACCACGCCGCTGGGGGCGAGGACCAGGAGCCAGGTATTGCGAAAGCGAAAAATTTCCCGAAATCCCGCCCGCATTCCCGGCCGACCGGAATCCCGGGAGGCCCCGGAAACGGTCGGGGAGTGGCCGGCGTAACCAATATCCGCAGGATCGTCACGAACGAAGATCCAGGTAAATCCGGCCACCAGGAAAGTGATCCCGGCCGACCCGATCATGACCGACCGCCAGCCGAACCAATCCACCAGGGCCCGCAAAGGCACGCCGGCCGAGACGGCCCCCACCAGGCCGGAAAACAGGGCCATGCCGGAAACGAGGGCAAACAGCCGGTGGGGAAACCAGTGGGCGGCCAGTTTGAGCATGGCTACGAAGGCCACCGCCACGGAGCCCCCGATCAGCAGGCGGCTCAGGTTGGCCCAGAAGAGGGTGGGCGCCAGGCCAAAGAGCAGCGTGCCGCCGGCGGCCACCAGCGCCCCGGCGGTCAGAAGCTTCCGGGGCCCCCAGGAATCGGCGAGGGCCCCGGTGGGGACCTGCATGGCCACGTAGCTGTAATAATAAAAGGCCGAAAGATTGCCCAGGGCCGCGGCCCCGATCTGGAAATCGGCCATGAGCTTGTCGGTGATGACCGCGGGCGCCACCCGCAAGTAGAACCCTATCAGATAGAAGACGGCCCCCAGGCCCCAGACCAGCCAGGCCCGGGGGGCGGGGGGGTGGGGCGGGGAGGGAGGGGCCTGGTGAAGGTTCATAAGGCTTAGTGCGAAAATAAAGACCGAACATCGAACATCGAACGTCCAACATCGAACATCGAATGAAAAAACGTAGTCTCGGTGGCAGCCATTCTTGCTTCTTGGATGTCCGTCTTGAAGTTTTTTTGTATCCTATGCTCCCATGAGTCGGCCGGTCAAAGGAAAAATTTTTTCGAAAATCATTTCGGGGGGGCAGACCGGGGTGGACCGGGCGGCCTTGGATGTGGCCCTGGAACTGGGGTTGGAAATTGGCGGCTGGTGTCCCGGGGTCGGCGGGCCGAAGACGGAAGAATTTCCGACCGCTATCCGCTCCGGAAAAAGGC
>JALOOY010000300.1 GCA_025454185.1 Thermodesulfobacteriota bacterium | reverse complement strand
AAGGTCGAGGCTACGGAGGCTGAAATCAAGGAACAGGCCCTGGCCCAGCCCCGCATTCAGGAGTGGCTGGCGGGTAAAGCGGTGGCCAAAATTATCGTGGTGCAGCAGAAACTGGTCAATATCGTCCTCCGCTGAGAGAGGTGGAGAGAGGAGCATCCATGAGAGGCAAAGAAAAAAAGGCCGGAACCCTGGTCCTGGTCCTGCTGGCCGCGGTGCTGGTTGCCGGCTGCGGCTACGGCTTCCGGGGTTCGGTGAACAACCTGCCGCCGGATATCAAGGCGATCCATATTCCGGCCTTCGTCAATGAAACCAATGAGGCCGGGGCGGAGATCGTATTTGCCAACGCCCTGATCTACGAATTCAACCGCAGCCGGGTCCTGCAGGTCGTCTCGACCCAGGAGGCCCAGGCGGTGATCGCCGGAAAGATCCGCTCCATCGCCGTCGAAGCGGTGAGCTACGCCAGCCAGACCCAGGCCGTGGACCGTAAGGTGACCGTGGTGCTGGAAGTGTCCTGCCGCCGCCTCGACAACCAGAAGGTCCTGTGGCAGAATATGGCCCTTTCCCGCTATCAGAATTACACGGTGACCACGGACCCGAATACCACCGACCGGAACAGGGAGGAAGCGATCCGCAAGATCGCCCAGGACCTGTCCGAGCGGATCCACAACGGCATACTGGAGAATTTTTAGGCCCCGCCGGCCGCCCCGGCGGAGGCCGGGGCGGCCCGGCGGTCGCCGGCGGGAGGATCAGACGGCCGCGGCCAGCCGTTTATGGGCTTTTTTCGAGAGCCTGGAAATCTTGCGGGAGGCGTTACGGGGATGCAGGACGCCTTTGCTGCCGGCCCGGTCTATGAGGGAAACGGCCTGCGCCAGCAGGGGCCGGGCCGCCTCGGCCCCGCCGCCGGTCAGGGATTGGTCCAGTTTTTTGACTGCGGTCTTGATGCGCGACTTGACGCCGGCGTTACGCAGGCGGCGCTGGCGTGATTGTTTTTCCCGTTTCAGGGCCGAGGAATGATTTGCCAAAACACTCTCCTTTTTCTTGTAAAAAAATTAAAAATAGTATATTAATATCAATTGTAATATAAAGTCAACCAAATTATGTGGGGATGTAGCTCAGATGGGAGAGCGGTACGTTCGCAACGTACAGGCCGGGGGTTCGATCCCCCCCATCTCCACCAGGATCAGTCAGGGTTGTAACGATCGCCAACGGAATTCCCGGGGCTCTGGCCCCGGGACTCCCCCGCCGGACCGGAACCAATCACGTTGAAGAAGGGAAAGACCACAGAGCCTCCATGGCAGCCACGCGCAGACGCATAGGCCGGGTAAAGCGGGAGACCCGGGAGACCCGCATCACCCTGGAAGTCCATCTGGACGGGAAAGGGACCTCCCGCATCGACACTCCGATCCCCTTCTTGAATCATATGCTGGAACTCCTGGCCCACCACGGCGGACTGGACCTGACCATCCAGGCCGCAGGGGACGTGGAGGTGGGGTTTCACCACACGGTGGAGGACATCGGCCTCTGCCTGGGGGAGGGGCTCAGCCAGTGCTGGGGGGACCTGAAAGGGGTTAACCGCTACGGCCACAGCCTGCTGCCCATGGATGAGACCTTGGTCCTGGTCGCCCTGGACATCTCCCGGCGTCCCCATCTCCACTTCGGCTGGAAACCCCGTAAGGTCCGGGTGGAAGGGTTCGATACGGCCCTGGTCAAGGAGTTTTTTCAGGCCCTGGTCAACCGTTCCGGACTGACCCTCCATCTTCAGGTGCTGCACGGGGAAAACCTGCATCACATTATCGAGGCCCTGTTCAAGGGCTGTGGACGGGCCCTGCGCCAGGCCGCCGGCCGACCGGCCGGCCGGGGACAGGTCCAGTCCACGAAGGGATTGATCGGATGAAAACATGGAAGCTGTTGTCCCTGTCCCTGGCCCTGGGGGCCGGTGTGCTATGGGCCTTTATGGCCTGCGGAGACCTGTGGGCGGACCAGCCGGCCAAAAAAAGGCTGGCCCTGGTGCCCTTTCAACTGGAACGATCGGGGGCGGCCCTGGTCCGCTGCCGGGCTTGCGGCAACGTCCATCAGGCCGGGGCCATTGAGGGCGATCCGGCGGAAAACCTGACCCGCATTGCCTGGGACCTGCTGCTGGAACAGGAAAAGGATTACGAATTCATCAACCCGGGTCAGGTGGAAGGGGTCTACCAGTCCCTGCTGGCCAAAAAGATCGACACCGATATTCTGCCGCTGATCAAGGCCCTGGGGCAGGCCCTCAAGGCCGACGGGGTGGTCTGGGGGGAGGTGTTTCGCTTCGAAGAACGCCGGGGCTCGGCCTTCGCCATAGACCGTCCGGCCTCCGTTTCCCTGGATCTGCACCTGATGCGGGTCAGCGACGGGACCTTGGTCTGGAAGGGCCAGTTTTCGGAAACCCAAAAATCCCTGAGCGAGAACCTTTTCCAACTCGGCGAAACGACCCGGCGGGGCCTGCGCTGGATGACGGCTGAGGAACTGGCCCGGTCCGGTCTGAAAAATATGACCAGGGATTTTCCCGGCCCGTCCCTGCTCCAGTAGGACGGCCGTTTCGGCCGGCCCTAGGCCTTTTTCCGGAACCCTTTATGATCATCATACCGGCCATTGACCTCAAACAAGGCCTGTGCGTCCGTCTGCGGGAAGGAAAGGCGGCGGCCGTTACCGTTTTTTCCGAAGACCCGCTGGCCATGGGACGTCAGTGGGCCGCCCAGGGGGCCGAGCGTCTGCACGTGGTAGACCTGGACGGGGCCTTTGAAAAGGGACCCCGCCATTTCGAGGTGGTGGCCCAGATCGCCGCCGGCCTGACTTTGCCCGTCCAGGTGGGGGGCGGGCTGCGGGACCTGGAGACGGTTGAACGCTATCTGGCAGCCGGCGTCTCCCAGGTCATATTGGGGACCATGGCCCTGAAGAAACCCAAGATGGCGGCCGAGGCCTGTCGCCGTTTTCCGGGCCGGATCATCATCGGCATCGACGCCCGGGACAACCGGGTGGCCGTGGAGGGCTGGACCGAGATCACGGCCAGCGACCCCCAGGACCTCGGGAGGCGCTTTGAAGACTGGGGGGTCCAGGCTATTATTTTTACCGATATCCGCCGGGACGGCACCCAGCGGGGCCCGGCCCTTCGGTCCACCCAGCGCCTGGCCCGGGCCCTGTCCATACCGGTCATCGCCGCCGGCGGGATCAGCACCCTGGCGGACGTGCAGAAGATGGCCCGCCTGGAAAAAGACGGTGTCGTGGGCCTGATTACCGGCCGGGCCATCTACAGCGGGTCCCTGCGGCTGCCCGAGGCCCTGGCCTGGCTGCGGGCCCATACGGCGCCCGTAACGGCCCTGACCCGACTATAGCGGTATTCCCTCCCAAGATAATTCATATTTTTTTGGTTAGCCTCTTTAAACGACGGGAAGCGTTCGGGCCGCGTTGCCTTTCAAAAATCGGTCCTGGTGACCTGTACGGGGAACACGCGGACCCGGGAGGGCGCGCTTTACCCGCCGGGCTAACACATTGCACTAATTTATATATTGACAGAATATAAATAAAAAATTATATTATTCGTTTGATCATTAATGTGACTTGAAGGAGGGAGGGGAGACGGCATGACGGGCGTAAGGATCAAGGCTGCCGAGTCCTTCGAAAACGCCTTAAGACGATTCAAAAAACAGTGTGAAAAAGCCGGAATTCTATCGGAAGTCAGGAAACGGGAATACTACGAAAAACCGAGTGTCAAGAGGAAAAAAAAGGCCTTGGCTGCCAAAAAAAGAGCACTCCGTCGGATGAGAAAATTTGAGTCATGACGGCCCTGGCTGACCAGATCGACG